>NZ_JAUBTS010000042.1:0-29331 GCF_036705105.1 Microcoleus sp. B9-D4 | reverse complement strand
GGAGTCGGAATTGGAGCCGGTTCTAGAGTCGGAGTTGGCGTTGGAGTTGGAGGATTACCTTCACCGTCATTGTCGGATGGGGGATTGATATTCCCGTCTTGAACAGATTTTAAAGAATAGGCGAAAACCGGGACACTATTTTCATCCATCACCATCGCATAGATGTAGTAATTACTGATGGGTATATCTTTGGTATTCCAGACATAACTACCAGCCCCGTCTTTCTCAATGAGATCATCAGCGATCAGCAGACCGTCGAAGCCCTGTTGATCATCATCATAAAATAAGCTGATTTTGGCATCTGAATCAACATCAAAGGCTTTGTAGTCGATGGTAATGTTCTGATTGCTGGCATCTTTGGCTAACGAGGTCAGCTCTATAGTGGGTGCATTAGTTCCCGCCAAAGCAGCAAACTGGACGTTACCTAGATTTGCAGTGTCAACTACTGCGAGTTCCCAGTCACCGGGCGTGGGATTGACGACAACAATAGTTTTTTTATTGGAGTTAGTCAACTGCTCTAAAATTGCAATCTTGTCACTATTAGCTATATCTGCTTCGGTGTAAATAGTGCCATCAGGTGCTTTTAACTGAATTGGCACGTTGCTAGCAGCGTTATCCCAATTCGCAGTAATAGCTAGCCAAGGTTTTCCGGCACCGATGCGGAATGTATCTTGTTGGGAGGAGTTGAGGTCAAGCTGAATATTTTCACCATCTAAATTGATTGTGACTGTATCATCTTCAGCTCTAAGCTGCTGTAACTGTGATTCAGTTAGCATTTCACCACTTAACAAGGCAGAGAAAATTGCACCTTCATCTCCAAACGCATCCAAAACATTCACTTGAGAGTCTATATAGTGACCAATTTCTTCCAACAGCACTCTAGCGACTGCATCAAGGTCAGCAGCGTTCTGAGTCACGTATTCGCTGGCTATATAAATAGTATTGGTGGCACTAGCAAAAGCAGCATTGGCTCCGCTAATGGTGGCTGATGGGCGAATCTGTATTGGTGGAAGGCTGCTAAAATTACCCTCTGCCCAAGCTTGCGCCAGCACTTGTGCTTTTTCGGTATTCCAGATATTGCCAAAAGCTATGTTTAGCTTGGTACTCAAATCTATATCTGTAGCAAATTGCTTTAGTTTTATTTGGGCAATTTGCAAACCTTGCTGTACTGTTTGCGGAAGGTTCTGGTTATCTAACGGCTCATTCAAATAAGCCAAGCTATTATTGAAAGCTAATCCGGGCAGTGTAGAACCCTCGCCTTTAATTAACTGATTTAGTGATTCAATTTCAAAGCTACCAATAGGACTGGTAGTTCCATCGAAGTTATACTTAAACCCTGTAATCGCTTTGAAATCAACGCCCAGTTTTTGGAATCCTATTGTTCCCCAACCCGCAATGAAATCATTGGATAATGAGTCATCGTTGCTATAGCGAAATAACCCGTTGCCTGACCCAATTTGCGTACCTCCCAGTACATCGATAAAATTAGGCACACTGACATTGCCTGTGACGTACAAATTTAAGTCAAACTTACCGTCGCTTTTAGGGGTGCTTTTTAAGCCACCTTTTCCAGTAATTAGGTTATCTAATAATGAAAATTGACCTTCAGCCTTGAAAAACTTTTCTTTTTCATTCCAATTTAATTCACCATAAATTTGACCTTTAGCCAACTTTTCATGCACTAATTTTATTGGGCCTTGACCAGTTAAATTCTCAGCCTTGAGGGTGCCATCTAATCCGACATCAACCAGTGCATACTCGCCTTTGCCACCACCAAGCCATTGTGGAAGTGGAAAATTCTGTATTCGTGGCCCAATTGTCAATCCTATACCTACTGCAGCCTCCAGAGGTTTCGGATCTGACTTGGCTAAATGTTCTATCTTACCTGATATCCTCTGAACAAAAGCTAGGGGGAAGACAGGGATGGGTTCTTGCATATTATCCGCTGTAATAGATAAAGAATTGAGCGCCCAATCTGGCTTGTATATAAAACCGAGGCTCCCACCAATTTCAATTCCCAAAGGGATAAGCATCGTGCCTTCACCTTTAACCTCCTTCCCAAGGGTATCGAGCGTTAATTTAGCTTCTTTTATCTCCCATCGTTTAGGCACAATGGGGATATTTTTTACGGAAAGCGCTCCTTTTACATCCACACCGTTTTTGCCAACCTGGATAAAATTATCACCGGAAAAATCAGCTATAATTTGGGGACTAACAGATTTGACAAACGGTTCTAAAGAAAGCTTGCCTTGCAGCTTGAGTGCATCTTCTGGTGTCGGGATATACTCTATGGCTAAATCTGTGGATTCGACACCAATTAAATCCTTAAGTTTAAACTTTGAGTTAGGAAAGGAGAATTTGCCACCACCGATGCTTACACCATCATTGCTGATAATGAGTCTGTTGGGAACACTCATCTGCACGCTATTACTTCCTAGCTCGTCTGGAAACAGGAATGTGCCTCCTAACCCGATTTTGCCAGGAGCAAAATCTAAGCCATTAAAAGTAGTATCTAATCCCGCAAGTTTGAACTCTCCTGGCAAAAGCTCGGTTTCTGTAAGAGATGATGTGCTTGCTTTTCCAACTGGAATTTTAAACTTACCCTTGAACAGTGGCTCTGTCAGATTGCCGATATTAGATGACATAATCCCTTCGGCTTCAATCTCCTTTTTGTCATACGACATCGAACCGACTACAGTCAGTTGAAACGGTTCACCTTTGAGGCCAATTTGAATGGTTCCTGATGCCTCATAGCCTTTGGTCACTTTGTTAAGTTTGAAGTCGCCACTTACCTGCAAGGGAGCTAGATCTAAAACTACTGTACTTTCCGTAAATGTATTATCACTGCTGTTCAGATCAATTTCTTTTGCACTCACACTAGCACTATTGCTGATTTCTTCAGTTTGGTTGGGAGTCACAACCACATCAACGGTCTTAGTCTCTCCTTTAGCTAGGGTACCGAGGTTGAATGTAACAGAGCTACTACTATTTTCTAGAGGAGCTTGGGTAGCGTTAACGAAGGTGACATTTGTTAAAGTTTGCGATAAAACAACATCTGAGGCATTTCCAGTCCCTTTATTAGTAACCGTAAGAGTGTAGGTTAGATTTTCTCCGTTTTGGATTGGGTCGGAAGATTCAGAAATCGCGACTGATAGATCGGGTTGAGTATCCAAAACATTTGTGATTTCTGTGACTGTATTATTGTTATTGTCAGAATCAATTTCTTTTGCACCCACAGTAGCAGTATTACTGATTTCTCCAGCTTGGTTGGGAGTCACAATCACATCAATGGTCTTAGTCTCTCCTTTCGTCAGATCACCCAGGTCAAATTTTAGAACTCCACCATTATTTTCAACCAAGAGTGGGCTTGTGTTAACAAGAGTCACATTTTGAAGCGTTTGGGTCAACGCAACTTCTGAGGCATTTCCCATACCCTGATTGGTAACTGTCCAGGTATAGGTTAAGTTCTCTCCCAGTTGGACTGGATCTGAAGATTCAGAAATCGTGACTGATAGATCGGGTTGAGTATCCAGAACATTTGTAGTTTCAGTAACTGTATTATTGTTATTGTCAGAATCAATCTCTTTTGCGCCCACGCTCGCTGTATTGCTGATTTCTCCAGCTTGGTTGGGAGTCACAACCACATCAATGGTCTTAGTCTCTCCTTTCGTCAGATCACCCAGGTCAAATTTTAGAACTCCACCATTATTTTCAACCAAGAGTGGGCTTGTGTTAACAAGAGTCACATTTTGAAGCGTTTGGGTCAACGCAACTTCTGAGGCATTTCCCATACCCTGATTGGTAACTGTCAGGGTATAGGTTAAGTTCTCTCCCAGTTGGACTGGATCTGAAGATTCAGAAATCGTGACTGATAGATCGGGATCATCTAAAGTTGGAGTCAGGAGAAAAGCATGAGTTTGACCATTAATAATCCCTGTTCCTACAATCTGACCAGCATCGTTGATATCTTGTGCTTCTGTGAGACTCCACCCAGCATTTGAAGGAAGCAAAGTATTGAGGTCAATCATCTCACCTGGATCTGGCTGCCCGTTGCTGTTGCTATCGCTCCACAAAAAAGCACTATTGTTGGATTTACCAACTACTTGAGTTTGGTTGTTAATCGCTAAAGCTTGACTGCTACCGCTTCCTAAAGAACCCAGGTCTTTTATCCCACCATTGCTACTCCAAAAGAATGCCTTGCTGCCAGATTGACCTACGACTTGGCTCTGATTATTAATGTCCCAAGCTCTTGTTGTTGAAGTGCTATTCAGCGTGCCTAAGTCACGCGCATCTTTCATTTCTCCGCTTTCATAAAGAAAGGCGCGAATAGGATTGCCGTTTATATCTGTATAGCCAACTATCTGACCGCTGTCGTTAATGCCAGTAGCCCAACTACTTTTATCGATTGGCGTGATTAGGGGAAAACCCTGAGCGTTTTGCCAACGGCTAGCGTGAAATTGAAATTGGTTAACTTTGAAAAAGCCAACTGCTACACCATTGTTGTTGATGCTGAGTGCAGAGTTGCTACTTCCTGTCAGCTCTTGCATTCCGCTGGTACTGTTCCACAGGAAAGCTCTGGTACTCCCAGTGCTGGTTGTGAGAAAACCGACCACTTCACCGTTATTGTTAATATCGCGTCCACGGCTTTCTAATGCGTTGCCCACTATGCCAATATCTTGCATTTCACCAGGGTCTAGTTGCTGGTTAGTGTTAATATCAGTGAATTGAAAAGCACGGAACTCTCCGCTACCTGTCTGAGCATCACCAACGACTTGACCGTTATTATTAATCGCCCAAGCTCGACTTTCAGATCCGCCCAGTGTGCCTAAGTCAATAATGGAGTAGATTTGATTTGGCATTTTTTTGCTCGACTATTTTTTTAGGGTTAAATAAACTCAGAGAATCATACAACCGAGGCATAGCATTCAGTAATTTAGGACGTACTGAAGAAGCAGAAGCTAGCTTTAAACAAGCAGAGGTGCTGAAACCTAACCACCAGTTATATCATGTCCGATCGGGTTTGCGATCGGGCAACAGGTGGTTTTGGATCGGGGTTACTGGTTGAGGTGACTGGCTATTATCAGCGATCGCAGTTAGCTCATTTGCTGCTTTAGCCTGACTCAAGCAATCCTTGACATTCCCAAACAACTTGCACTCTATAGTAGTGTCTTTGGTAAATTTCAGATCCATCGTTCCTTGGGGCTTAACTGATTTCTCGATCAATTCCTCCTCTAACTTTTTAAAAGCCGCGATCGCATTGTTTGCTTCAGCATTTACTCCTGTAACCTGCAATAGGATTTTTCTGACTTCCTCGAAATGACTGCGGTTTAAAACAGTGCCTTCTGGAATTATTAGATTGGTTGTTCCTTCCGGGCTGTCGGATTTTTTTTCGACTTCCTTTTCTAGGGTTTCAACAGCCGCGATCGCCTTCTCCATCTTAGCATTATTACTTTTCTGCTTGATTTTTCTTTTTTGTTCACTTGCCTCTTGCTGAGTGATAGCTATTAAGAGTCGATCTTGCAAGGAACGAAAGACAGCAGTCCCTGTCGAACCAGCGACTAAGGACATTGCTAATAACAGCAATACGCTGTCTGGTTTGATAAACACCATAGCAGGAACAGCAGCAGATGCACCAATAATAATTCTGGCAAAAATGCCCAAATCAATTACATTGTCTACAGTAGCGTAAGCAAGTTTTGCCGCCAATTCATCCTCGCTGGGTGCGTGGGGTCGCTCAATATTGCCTTGCAGGTTCAGCAACTCAAAAACAATCCCGCCAACCCCTCCAGCAATTAGCGTCACTAAAAGCACTACGTAAAGTTTGGCATTGTCTAGAGACTTGCTTTTTAAAATTACTTCGACATCCCAATCTGTTTGGGCAACCTGACTAGAACGTGCTGGTAGCGATATCGGCGGACTTGGTTTATCGTTCTGGGCGTAGGCATCTGTGACACCTATGCTACTGGCTAGGAATAATCCAATCAGAATAGATTTTATGCGTTTCATATTTTAGTTTCTCACTTTGTGGAAAATTTGGGTTTGAGCGATCGCTTTCTACCATTCCAGATAACTAGGATGCGATCGCCCTTTCTTTATCTAACTGACACAAGAGCAATCGCTTATTTTCACTACTTTTAACCGATGTTAAGCAACTAACCCAGATGCAAGTATTGCTTGGGCAAGTTCTTGCAAGCTAACGCAAACTCGCCCAATACCCAAACCAACATCAACACAGGCTTGTTGATCTACAAAACTAGCAGGATTCTTCAGATCGAACTCGCCTTGTACTGGTGTCGTTACGTCATACATTGTTACCCGTCCCGCAAAGCTATCCCAAACATGATGATGGCGAATCTGGACTCGATAACGGATAATAAAGCCATCTTGTTCTAGCATTTCTATTGTTGCATCGCCTTTATTACCTTGGGCTATTGCATCGAAATATGATTCAATTTTTTGAGCCACTTCTGTGTTTCGCAAATCTTGAGTCATTTGACCCTCCTCAAAAGATTACATTTCAATAATTTTTAGCTTTGATTCAGTAATAACCCGGATGCGGCAATGGCGTCTGTGAGTAAAAGTTATAAATAGTTATATCGTGGCTGCAAACTATAGCGACTTTTTAAGTATAATTGCTTAAACGCCTGCACTTGGGGACAGGAACCACCACCCTTGAGCTCACACACCCGATAATTTTAAATAAATGACGATCGACGAAGCACTGATTTTCCTCGACTCCGTTCTCAAACAAGAGCATCTCAACGATATTCACATACTGGTATTGCGGGAGGCTTGGGAAGGACACTCTTATCCAGAGATTGCCAAAAGCGCGGGTTATGATGCCGAATACATTAAGTTTGTTGGCTTTCAGTTATGGCAAGTTCTGAGTCGGCTATTCGGAGAAAAAGTCACCAAGAGTAATGTTCAGTCTGTTATGCGACGGAAAGCGCAACAGGCACAAGTAACCCTCGCACTACCAAATAGCCAAATTAGTCACTATATAAACAAACAAATTAATCAGAGTGGTGCGATCGCCGATCGAGTTGCCACTGATATAACCCAACTCAACAAAACCATTAATTGGGGAGAGGCAATTGATGTTTCTATTTTCTACGGACGTGCAGAGGAATTAGCTTTATTAGAACAGTGGCTAATCGGCGATCGCTGCCGCCTAGTGACGCTGTTGGGGATGGGTGGCATTGGTAAAACCTCTCTCTCTATCAAGGTAGCAGAACGCATCCAAGAACAATTTGATTATATTATCTGGCACAGTCTCTGCGATGCTCCATCGCTCCTCGACTTATTGGTAGAATTGATTCAATTTCTCTCGAACCAACAGGAAACGAATTTACCGGAAACTGTGGATGCTGGAATCTCGCGCCTGATGCACTATCTGCGACAGCATCGGTGTCTTTTAATATTAGATAACTTCGAGTCAATTCTACAGGAAGAAGAACGCACGGGTTGTTATCGACAGGGATATGAAGGCTACGGTCAACTTCTGCGATGCGTAGCCGAAATCAACCATAAAAGTACCCTGCTACTAACCAGTCGAGAAAAACCCATCGGTTTAGCAGCTAAAGAAGGTAAAAAATTGCCAGTTCGTTCATTACAACTGACAGGTTTAACAACCCCAGAAGCACAGGAAATTGTCCAAGGTATTGCTTTTTTTCAAGGGTCAGACTCCGAATGGAATATTTTGAGATCCCACTATGCTGGAAATCCGTTAGCCTTAAAAATGGTTGCTCCAGCCATCCATGATTTTTTTGAGAGTAGCCTGACCAGATTTTTAGAACTTTTAAATCAAGGAACTTTAGTATTTGATGATATTCGGAACCTATTAGACCGACAATTCAATCGTTTATCAGATGTAGAAAAAAAGGTGATGTACTGGCTGGCGATCGAGCGGGAGCCAGTCTCGCTGGGAGAGTTACAACAAGATTGTGTTTCAAAATTAACTGTCAAAGAATTACTAGAAGTTTTAGGTTCTCTCGTTAGACGTTCTCTCATCGAAAAAACCTCAGACGGCTACACTCAACAACCCGTCGTCATGGAATACATGACGGAACGATTAATCGAAAAAGTCTGCACTGAGATAACCAGCAGCGAAATTGACCTTCTCAGAAGCCATGCTCTTCTCAAAGCTACAGCTACAGAATACCTTAGAGATACGCAAGCTCGTCTTATCCTTAAACCTATTGCCGATCGACTGCTTTTTAGTTTTGAAAGCCAGCAACTTCTAGAAAACCAACTCAAACCAATTCTGGCATCACTGCGCGGTAAACCAACACTAGAAACTGGCTATGCTGCAGGTAATATTATAAATCTATTACGTCAAATGCAGCCAGATTTAAGCGGTTGGGATTTTTCTAATTTGACCGTTTGGCAAGCTTATTTACCCGATACGAATTTGCATCAGGTAAACTTTGCTGGTGCTAATTTAGCTAATTCCGTTTTCGCTGAAGTTTTGGGAAGTGGTTTGTCAGTCGCTTTTAGCCCGGATGGAAAACTTTTAGCTTTGGGCGATACGAATGGTGAGATTCACTTGTGGCAAATGCCAGAAGTTAAGCTGTTGAGAACTAGCAAAGAATACGGCAGCATCGTGTTATCCGTTGCTTTTAGTCCAGATGGCAAAACCCTTGCTACTGGCGGTAGTAACGGCACGATTTGTTGCTGGGATGTTAGCAGTTGGTCTATCCGTCAAATATTGCAGGGAAATAATAGCAGTGTGCTGGGAGTTGCTTTCAGTCCAGATGGCAAGATGCTTGCTAGTGGCATCGGTGATGGAACTGTGCGTTTTTGGGATTGGAGTAATGGACGATGTTTGCTAACTTTGCCAGCACACAAAAGTCAGGCTTGGTCGATCGCATTCAGTCCTCAAGGTAAGATTTTAGCTAGTGGCGGTGATGACGGAATACTTAAACTGTGGGATGTTGCTACTGGACAATGCCTGAAAATGTTTCAGAGTGACAGTCGTCAAATTCGAGCGGTTGCTTTCAGTTTAGATGGTAAAACGGTAGCCTGTGGTGGTAATGATTATTCTATCGGCCTTTGGGATCTTAACACGGGTGAACTCGTTAGGATTTGCTCTGGACATTCACAAATAGTGGTGTGTGTTGCCTTTAGTCCAGATGGTCAGATTTTAGCAAGTTGCAGCGAAGACAGCACCGTGAGATTGTGGGAGGTGGCATCGGGTGAGTGTCTAAAAACGCTGCAAAAACACACCAGTCGGGTTTCAGCCGTCGCGTTTAATCCTGATGGCAAAACTTTAGCTAGCACTGGTGAAGACTGTACGGTGAGACTGTGGGATGTTAAAACAGGTCATTGTCTGAAAACAGTATTGGGGCAAAGCAATCCAGTAAATTCGGTAGTTTTCTCGCCCGACGGCAAAACTTTAGGTAGTAGCGATCGCGCCGTGAGATTATGGAATATCAAAACCGGGAAGTGTTTTAAAAGTATACAGGATGGACGTACTAATCGATTGAAATCCATTGCCTTCAGTCTGAATGGAGACTTGCTGGCGAGTGGATTCTCTGACACTCGTGTCAGGTTATGGGATACTGCGATCGGTGAATGTCTAAAAAGTTTAGAAGGTCATTCTGCTTGGGTTTGGGGAGTTGCCATCAGTCCCGACGGTAAGACATTGGCAAGTTTCAGTGAGGACCAGACTATCAAACTATGGGAGATGAGCACAGGGCAATGTCTTTATACTTTTACTCAGCATCAGAGTTGGGTGATGGGAGTTACTTTTAGTCCTTCAGGTAATATCCTGGCTTCTGCGAGTACCGATAAGACGGTGAAGTTATGGGATGTCAGTACAGGGAAAGTCTTAAGCACTTTGATGGGAAATAGCGGTTGGGTTTGGTCTGTTGCCTTTAGCCCTGACAGTAATCTTTTGGCAAGCAGCAACAGTGACGGTAGCATCAAGTTTTGGGATATCAATACTGGACAATTTTTGACTGCCCTGGAGGGACATGACGGTATTGTGTCATCTGTAATGTTCAGTCCTGATGGTACACACTTGGCGAGTGGCGGTCATGACCAAACTGTACGAGTTTGGGATGCAAGGACGAATAATTGCTTGCAAGTTCTGCGGGGACACGACAATTGGGTGTGGTCGGTTGCTTTTAGTCCAGATGGTCAAATTCTAGCCAGTGCCAGCCAAGATGAGACGATTAAGCTTTGGGATGCAGTAACGGGTGAGTGTATCAAAACCTTGCCTGTTCCCAAACCTTATGAAGGAATGAATATTGCAGGTGTTAAAGGTTTAACTGAGGCGACTGTTACGACGCTCAAAACACTGGGGGCAGTTGAAGTAAATTGATCGCGACTCATACTAAATCCGGGTTTACTAGCCCTTTTTTTGTATTATTTGTCATTGCGAGGAAGGAAGCAATCGCAGATACGAAGCGATTGCTTCCTTCCTCGCAATGACGGAGGGTTAGTCATGATATTAAACCCGGATTTGGGATCGGGCGACTACATTTGGGGAGGGGGTGGCGCGTCTTGAATTTTAGCCAGTGCTGCTTTGATTTCAGGAGTGGCTAGCAACTTTTGGGTATCTGCGATTAAACGATCGCCCCAGAGGTTTTCTTTGAGATATTCTACGGTAGCATAGCGTTTGTCGAGTTTTAGAGCTGCTTCTCCCATCGCTAAGCCTTTTTCTTTATCACCTTTGGTGTACAATGCTACTGCTAGAGCTAGCATTGCTTCGGCTGCTTTGTCGTCGATCACGATCGCTTCTTGCCAGCGTTTGATGGCGCTATCAACATCTCCCATTTCGTATTTGACTAATCCGATATTGTTAATAGCCGGCCACAGGTTTTTTTCTAAAGCAAAGGCTTTTTCGTATTGGGCGATCGCCTGATCAAACCGCTTCAGCTTATAAAAAGCATTGCCTAAATCAAATAAGGCACCTGGAGTGTCTGGTTTTAGTTTTAATCCTGCTTGCAAATATTCGACTGCTTTCTCGTAGTTCGCTTTCCGAAAGTAAGCTTCTCCCAAGACAAATTTAATTGATGGATTTTCTGGTGACAGAGATTGAGCTTGCCCCAAAGCTTCAATGCCTTTGTCAAACTGCTCGACTTGAAGGTACAAGCTGCCCAACAAAGTCCAAGTTTGAGCATTTTTAGGGGCTAACTGTGTGGCGAGTTCGGCTCTAGGTACCGCTAGTTGGTACTGCTGCAGTCTGGCTAGCTGGACGGCTTCTTCTGCAAGGCTCAAGGCTGTTTGTTCGAGTTGGGCCGAGTCGATTTGCAGGGTGTAAGGCAGGAGTGCCTGTGCAACAGCAGGCTCGGGCATTGCCCCCAAACCGAGTGCGAGTAGCAGAGATATTAAAGGAATGCGATTAGGCACGCGATCAGCCCCAGCAAAAAATATAAAGGTTTCTCGATCGCCTATGATAACCCATAATTCTCCACATAAGCCTCGCAGGACTAGATTATATTAATGGCGATCGCGCTGGCTTGCACCCCTAAAATACTTGCCAAACCTTCGCCACTGCTCAAACTAATAAAAGCGGCACCTTCTGCTTGAGTAATCCTCAGCATATCAAACGTCAATCCCGCTGCTAATGCCAACTTGTCCTCACCGACAGTGAAATCGCCAATTGTATCGAATCCCCCATTGGAAACTAACACAAATACATCGTTACCTGTGCCGCCCCAGAGGCGATCGTTCCCCAAGTCGCCGCTCAAAGTATCGTTACCGCTGCAACCGATCAGAGTGTCGCTATCTTCGCCACCGTAAATACAGTCATTTCCGGCACTGCCATCTAACAGATCGTTATTTTCATACCCCCTCAATAAATCGTTACCTTCTCCGCCGCAAACAGTATCGTCGCCCATGTTACCAAAAAGTGAATCTTCACCTTGACTGCCGAGAATTAGATCGCTATTTTTACCGCCAAACAAGCTGTCATTTCCCTTGCCACCATCGATAAAATCATCACCTTCGCAGCCATTAATTAAATCGTCTTCTTCTCCACCATTAAGTGAGTCGTTGCCGAGATTTCCATAGCTCGTATCTTGACCTTCATTGCCGATAATAATATCTCTATTTTTACCACCAAAAAGCAGATCATCTCCTTTATTCCCGTCGATAAAATCATTGTCTTCATTACCGTTTAAAGTGTCGTTGCTTTCACCGCCAATCAAATTGTCGTCGCCTGTTGTCGCTGCAAATAAATTCGGATTTAGGCTGCCGAAAAAAGCATCATTTCCCGCAGTGCCAAACTGAATTTCGGTGCCGCCGTTGCTGTTAATAATATTATCGGCAGAATTAGGTCGATCGAGATCGGGACGATCGATGTTATCGCAAATACAGTCAATTGAAGTGCGATCGGCTGGAGTCGGAGTTTGCGTTGGCGCGGGAAATTCCGCTGGTGTCGGTTTCGGAGTATCAGTCGGCGTCGGCGTATCAATCGGTATTGGAGTTGGCGTCGGTGTAGGCGTCGGCGTATCAGTCGGTATTGGAGTTGGCGTCGGTGTAGGCGTTGGCGTCGGAGTTGGCGTCGGAGTTGGCGTCGGAGTTGGCGTCGGAGTTGGCGTCGGCGTATCAGTCGGTATTGGAGTTGGCGTTGGCGTTGGCGTCGGCGTATCAGTCGGTATTGGAGTTGGCGTTGGCGTTGGCGTCGGCGTATCAGTCGGTATTGGCGTCGGTGTAGGCGTTGGCGTTGGAGTTGGCGTCGGTGTAGGCGTCGGTGTAGGCGTTGGCGTTGGAGTTGGCGTCGGTGTAGGCGTTGGCGTTGGAGTTGGCGTCGGAGTTGGAGTCGGAGTCGGCGTTGGAGTCGGAGTTGGAGTTGGAGTTGGAGTTGGAGTTGGAGTTGGAGTTGGCGTCGGAGTCGGAGTCGGAGTTGGCGTCGGAGTCGGAGTTGGAGTCGGAGTCGGAGTTGGCGTCGGAGTCGGAGTTGGAGTCGGAGTCGGAGTCGGAGTTGGAGTTGGAGTTGGAGTTGGCGTCGGAGTTGGAGTCGGCGTCGGAGTCGGAGTCGGAGTCGGAGTTGGAGTTGGAGTTGGCGTCGGAGTTGGAGTTGGAGTTGGCGTTGGAGTCGGAGTTGGAGGCGGCGTCGGAGTTGGAGTTGGAACATTCACAGCGAAAGTTCCCAAAATGTTGCCCACCGCTAAATTGCCAACAGTATCGCTTACCTGGTTTGCTTGCAACTGCACGCTGTAAGTGCCGTTATCGGCGCTGTCCCAACTGCCGTCTGGGGATAGAATTTGATAAATTGCAGTCCGAGGCGTACCATCCCCAGCAGGTGCGAAACTTACCAGTGTTCCCTGTTGACTGAAACCGCTGGTATTTGTGACGAGGATGTCGCTGCTGTCGAAAGTTGAGGAAGATATCGCACTTGTATCGCTGTATATCACAGTTAAATTTTGACTGATACCGCCCGCCACAGAAATCGCAGCAACCGGAGTCAAACTGGCAGTCGGAGGAGTTTTGTCAATTGTGTAACTCTGTCCTGTAAAATTGCCATTTCCCGCACCCGTAGCGCCTAGCGGCAGGTTTGCAGCATTTTTGATGCTGTCGTCATCGACAAGATTTAATCCTAAAGTGCCGTCGCCAGTGCCTGTGTTGACTGTTACTGTGTAGGTATTGCCGCTGCCTGTTAAAGATGCGATCGCACTTCCAGTTACCCCCGTCCCCGTCACCGCAAAATCTGTCGCGTCAACTCCCGTCACGTTTTCGCTGAAAGTGACGGTATAGTTAACCGTAGCAGCATTTGTCGGGTTAGGTGTGGCAGGGGCGATCGAACTAACCGTCGGAATATTCCCCACACTACCGCTAATCGTAAAATCAAACGGATTTTGACCGCTAACATTGTTTGCAAACTGAAGCCTACTGCTGATATTGATTGCCCCGGGAAAGGTCAGTGCAAAGGTTGTCGATGCACCGGGGGCGAGAGTTGTCGTACCGAAGTTGCTGGTCAAACTGAAGCCAACAGGGGCGAATAAAGGCGTCAGAATTGCATTAGCTGCACCTGTATTCGTAACAGTAAAAGTTTTAGTAATCGGAGTGCCGATCGGAGTCGCGCCAAAATTAAAACTGCCAGTATTATCGGGAATATTGACACCGCTTTCTGATACAGAAATAATCGGCGGCGGCAATTCAAACGCACCGATATCGACAGTTCCATTTTGAAGGCGCGGAAAACCCGTCCCGCGTTGGTCGGTAGTAATTCCTGCGGGAATATTAGCATTATTTCCGCCATCGATCGCCGGACTGCTGGGAATCAATGCGTGAGTTAAAGGCGAATTAGTTACCGCGTTATTCAGGGCTAAAGTTGGATTGAGAACTTGATTAATATTGGTAATGCCGAGGGTAGCGAAAGATTTGTCAGTATCTGCGGTATTGAAACCGGTGCTGCCTGTAAGATTGCCAATTAAATTATTGTTATTGCCGATAAAATCTCCAGAAACATCAGGGTTAGTTGTAGCGGTATTTCCAGCGATAATGGTGTTGCTGACATTTGTGGTAGAAGTAGAACCGAAATAAAGATTAAAAACTCCACCACCATCTGCACTTGTATTACCAGTAATAGTGCTGTTAATTAAACTTGCTGTGCTGCTAAAATACCCTCCCCCTCCACTAATCAACAAAACCCCACCTCCCCGACCATTTATTGGATTGCTAGAAGTAGCAATGGCTGTATTGCCAGAGACAGTGGTGTTAATCAGGGTGAGTCTCCCCGGACCATCATTAAAAATGCCCCCACCTCCACTAAAGCTGTCCCCGGTAGGAGGAGCGCTAGCAGTGTTGCCCGAGATAGTGCTATTAGTTACGGTGGTAGGGCCAAAACTATAAATGCCACCACCTGAATTAGCCGTATTATTGAAAATATTGCTATTGGTTAAGCTGAGATTTCTCAATGTCGCAATGGCACCGCCAATACTATAACCACTGCCATCTAAATTGTTGGCTATATTGTTTGAAAAATTGCTATTAGTTACAATTGCATTTGTATTTGTAAACTGACCGCCGATATAATTGTGGATAGCGATCGCGCCTCCTGAACCTAGACTTGCTAAACCATTATTGCCAGTCGTGCCAATACCACCTGCGCCACCTGTAGCCACATTATTAGTGAAGGTACTATTAGTAACATTAAGAGAGCCAGACCCAATAAATATTGCACCTCCTACTCCCTTGCCACCACCACCGCCACCGCCAGCACCATCACCGCCCCAGCCTATTGGAGCAGCGATAGCAGGACCACCACCGCCACCACCTTCTCCTCCTAAATTACCGTAGCCGCCCCAGCCAACAAAGCCACCGTTGATACCGCCCGCACCACCACCGCCCCCACCGAAGTTTGGTGGAAAGGGAAACAAGCCACCGCCATTACCGTCGCGGCCACCGCCACCACTGCCACCACCAAAACCCCCAATCCCGCCAAAGTTAAAGCCTATTCCGCTACCGCCACCACCACCTGCGCCGTTACCGCCATCTGTGCCGTTGCTACCTGGACTTAAGCCTGTGCCACCTACACCCGCAGTTCCCCCAAGGAAACCGCCACTCCCGCCGTTACCGCCGTTGGTCGTACCGTTTGCACCGTTTTCTCCTAAACCGCCACCTCCCCCTCCACCATTGGCACCGCCGTTACCGCCGTTGCCGAACATTCCCCCGCCACCGCCACCGCCGCCAACGCTGAGATCGCCGTTGCCGCCGTTACCGCCGATCGCCCTATTGCCATCAAATGTCACTTGATCGAACGTGACATTTCCATTCAGAATAAAAACGCCACCTCCCAATCCCGCACCTCCACCTCCACCCGTAAAACCGTTACCGCCATCTCCACCTTTAGCTAATCCGTTGGTAATCCTCAGATTGGTAAAATTAACAGTAGGAGTTGTCAGCGTTGGAGGTTGAGCGACATCATTTCCGATCCAAAAAACTCGCCTAGTATTGTTGCCACTAACTCCGAAACCATTGCCGATAAAATCAATATTTTTAGTAATAATGGGCAAGTCAGCATTGAGAGTAATGTTGTTGACTAAAGTTACTGTATCGCCGTCAGCCGAAGTATTAATTGCATTAGCAAGAGTGGCTGTGTCGGTGACATTAAAGTTAGCCAAAACACTTTGGTAAGCTGCCATCACTCCAAGTTGAAATGCTAAAGGCGTTTCAATATTTCCTGTTGCTTTTTCTAATATCCAGTCACCTCCTAATTTTGCATTCCCGGTTAAGTCGTCGGAAGCGGCAACATCTGCACCTGTGAGTTCGCTGAATTTTGAGATAAAATTATTGCCTTTCTCTCCTTTGCCAACCTCGCAACCGTACAGAAGAATTTCGGGTGGGTAATTTGAAATAGGGAGGCACGACTCGGATAAACACGGATACACGGATGAATTTTTGGCAGTTGCATCAACCATCCGTGTATCCGCGTTCAAAATCAGTTTCGTGCTGTCGTTCCTGTCAGTTAATGATGGCGAGAACCACTGTTCGAGAGATTTTTGGTAGCTGTCGATATTGTCTGAATTTAATTTTGTTGAACCTAAGAACAAACTACCCGGTTCACCGTGGGAGATGATGTGAACGGATTTGATATCGGTACGGTTTTTAAGTACGGTGGCAATTTGTGCAATACCGTCTGTTTCGGGGTTGAGTACAATTACTTCTGTTCCCGGTTTGAGGCTGGCGGCGAGAGTTGAGTAATCTTCTACCCTCGAATCTATGACGGCGAGTTCCGACATTTTAGGCGTACTTGTCGTCATAGATTTCCCTCCAATTGTTTATTTAATCCTGGTTTGATGACAGCAGTAGTATGGGCGGGTCGGGTTTATGAGATACTTAGTTTTCAACATAGATAGTTGGTAAAACTCGCGCCTTCGAGCGCACAAATTATACAATTAATATCATGTCCGTCTGATACGTTATTGTATAATTTGCGATGTAGGAGCGGGCTTTACAAATCAGAATTGCCTCAAACTTACATCTGGCACCATTCTCAAGAACGGGATCTCCGGCCCGTTCCACAAGAGATGAATTTTTTTGTGTAACAAGCCGGAAAGCCTTTTCATAAAAGGATTATTGAAAGTGGTGCAACATCTGAGCTAAAACCAATAATCTAGTAAACCCGCCCCCACCCAACGGTCAATCGCTTACAAACGACTTTTATGATGAATGAGTCATTTTAGGCGAGGTCATGAGTAATTGTAAATATAATTGGGTAAATTTTTGTTAACCGATGCTACCCTTGTATGCTCTGTTGAATTCGATCTAATAATTGTGCTGCCGATAAGGAAGAAGGCAAAATTTTGGCAGATACTTCTTGCAGCAGAAAGTCGATCGCCTCTGATTCGGAATTTACAGCCGACCGATAATCCCAGACTAAAATTGGCAGTTTTACTGCCATTTGCCGCAGGTTCGATAGCGCCTGCAACATAGCGGGGGATTCTGAGGGGGCATCTCGCAAACACAGCAAAACTAAGTCAACGCTTTGATATTGCAACTGCTGCAAAACTTCTGTCCAACAGGGAGCGATCGACCCTCGAAATCCTGCAGTGTGGACGTACTGAATCAAAGCTTGAAAGTTGGGAGTAGAAAACTGAGAATTGGGGAGGGGAATTTCGGCATTTGTCGATCGAGCGCAATGTTCCAATTCTCCCGTCGGGTTCCCCCCAGAAGAGGAGTGCAAATCCGGTAAAGTCGAAATGTCGGCAAATAAAATGCTGGGCTTCCAACTCATGCCCGCAGCAACTTGAATCACTTGCCACAAAGCACTTGGCATTAACCCGGTAGGTGAAGTTTCACTGTCGTCGGGACTGCGGGTAGCCAAACAGGGAAATACCGACAATCCTTTGACTTGATTTGCCAGTTGCGTAGTAGTGGGTTCTAAAGTCACCAAGGGGAGAGAACCCAAATTTCGAGACCGACTTAACTGTTCGATAAAAGCTAAGGGGTTTTGCAGTTGACTTGTACCATCCAAGACGATCGCGTCGGGTCGCCAAATTCGGGCCACGAGTTCTGCTTGGTCGAGGTCGTCTGCTTCTAAAACCCGGCAGTAGTTGGGGTTGAGCAGTAAAGCGGAACCTTGAGAGGAACTGTTTTGCGGGCTGAGCCACAACACGGTTAAAGAACTCCTCACTTTGCTGGTACTGGCATTACTGTGGCCGATCAAGTCTGCCAGCAGCCGGCGCAAAGCGGGTTCTTCCACCGGCAAGCTCAAAAAGCCTTCGGCTCTGTTGACACTGGCCCGTTCTTTTTCGCCTCTGGTGGCCGTGACGATCGCCGGAATTGATCGGGTATCCGGGTCACTCTTGAGCAGCGTCAGCACGTCCCAACCCGACAGCAGTGGCAGCAGCGGGTTGAGGAAAATCGCTTCGGGACTGAACCTGCGAGCTTTTTCCAGCGCTTCGGTGCCGGAACGGGCGACTATTACTTGGTAGCCCAAACCTGAGATGACGTTGGTTAAATCTTCGATATATTTGGGAACTGCTTCGACTATTAATACTAAACGAGAGCGAGAATGGGCGGTCAGAATCGGATATTGGGGTTTTAATAATTCTTCCTCAGCGGTTCCCGGTGTCGAGACTTCTTCACTGTTGTTTCCCGGAGGAGTTGGTGGCAGCAGCAGGGTAAATTGAGAGCCTTGGTTTTCTGAGGAAATAAACGAAACGTCTCCGCCGTGGAGCCGAGCTAGGCGTTGAGTTAGTACCAGTCCCAGTCCGGTTCCTTGAAAGCGCCTGGTGAGGGGGCTTTCTAGCTGTTGGAATTTCTGAAAGATTAGGTGCTGTTTGTCGGCGGGGATGCCGATGCCAGTGTCCCAAACTGTGAATGCGATCCAGCCTTCCCAAACATTTACTTTCAATCCGATTTTGCCGCCGAGTTCGGTGAATTTTAGGGCGTTGGAAAGGAGGTTAACCAGCATTTGCCGCAGTCGCAGTTCATCGGCAATTAATTGGATCAGTCCCGGTTCTATTTCGAGTGTAAATTCTATTTTGGCCGAGGGTTCTGCGTTGGCTGTACCGTCCGTTTGGCTCGCGTCGGGAGGTTTTTTTTCTTCTTGCTGTTGCAGTTGTTTTGCTTGTTCAAAGGCTCTTTGGCAGGTTGATGCTATTTCGACTGCTTCGGGAATTAGTTCTAGCTGCCCGGTTTCCATCCGGGTCAAGTCTAATATATCGTTAACTATTGTCATCAAATGCCGCCCACTTTTATGGATTAGTTTGGCGTAGCGTGTTTGGCGATCGTTGAGTTCTCCGATCAATTTATCTTTGAGGAGGCTGGACAAACCGAGGACGGCGGTGAGCGGGGTTTTTAGTTCGTGGCTGATGCAGGATAAAAATTCGTCTTTGAGTCGGTTGAGGTGGATTAAATCTGCGTTTTTCGCTGCTAGTTCTTTGGCGACTAAATGTTCTTCGGTGACATCTTGTCCCATTACTAAAATTAGCTTGTCTGAGAGTGGCTGTTTGACAAATTGCCAGATCCGTTCTTGACCTTTTTGTACGGGGCAGTCGCAAATGTAGGTGTCTGGTTTGCCGGCGGTGGGGCACCAAGCTGGAGCGGTTAAGGTTGAGGGGGAGGCAGCAGCGTACAAGGGCAGCGGGCAACTGGTGGCTGCGGTTGAATCACGCGCGGCGAAGCTATCCCGCAGGGAATCGTCGGATCTACTTGCTCCTACTAGGCTCCTGCAGTCTTTGGTGATGGCCTCTAACTGCACGCTCTTGTATTCGCTTGTTAAATGGCTTGGTTTGCGGGGCGAGTGTTTGCCCAAATTTGCTGCTGGTTCTGGAACTGGTTCTGGGCCTGCTCCCAGCAAAATCCGCCACGCTGCGTTTTGGCTGACTATTTGTGCGGTAGGGGTTTGCAATCTCAGGGGCAGGGGCAGTTTTTCCAACAGTTGGACTAGGGAGTTGAGGTTTTCCGAGGGTTTCAATCCTGCTTCTAGAAAGCGCACTTGAGCGTCTAGGGCTGTGGCGATGGCTTCGGAAACCGGTTTTAATTCGATTTCTTTGACGGCTGTTTCCTGCTCTGTGAGGCTGCAGAGCGAGCTGCTGTTGAGTGCGGCGAATTGCAGCAGGCTCAGGCTGTCTAGCATTCCTAAAAATTGACCGCTGGCATCTGTGACGGCGATCGGGCTGTTTGAGGAACTGCAGGCGGTTTGGCGGTTTGGCCGGGCTGGGGTGTTCTGTTCCTCTGTTTGCAGGTACTCCCAGAATTCGCTGACGCTCATAGTGGCGGGTAATGCCCTGACTGGTTCGATCGCGATCGAGCTTTCTGACAAAGGTTGCTGCCCGTCGTTTGTGCGATCGGCTGCCCAAGCCCAAAGGCTGCGGAGGTAGACTAATCCCAGCGGTTGTAACTGTTCGTTGACTACTGCGACTCGATCGCAGTTGCAGGATCTGAAAATTGACAGCAGCGATTCTAGCGCACCCGTTTGGAGGCACAGCGGGACTGGCTCGATAAAATTTTTGAGACTGGGGGTGGTGAGTGGCATAACAAACCTGAGAGTCTGCTCGCGAGAGCAGTAATATTTTTGATGCTCAATGTAGCTGCGAATTTCTGTATCTTATTTGTTTTATATCAGTTCGCTATCAGGCTCGGTATCCGCACCGAGACCGGGAGTTCGATGCCTACGCCTGATTTGAGGCGACTAGCAATTATTTTAAGGCTTAAGCTTAATTGCAGAAATCACGCTCCGGGTGCTTGACACAAACAGCAAGGAGTACAGTTTGATTCTTCCTGTGCTAGAAGCGCATCACTTATTTTGCGGTTAAGATTGGTTAAAATAAATGTTGAGATGATTGTTAAAATGTTAAGTTTTTTGTAAAGGAGATATCAACTCTGAGCGATCCAGCACTTTCAGGCAACTTAGGTGGTGCACCTACAGCTTTGCTTCCTCAACTGTCTATCGGTATTTTTGTCCGCTCTGAGGAAATCGCAGCCTCTGCGATCGAGCTTTTGAGAGGCGAACGCTATGCTTTAACGCACATTAAGTCGGCAGTGGAGCTTTTGGGGTTCCTTAAGCACAATTATCACCTTGATTGTTTGGTTTTGGAGGTGGATGGGGATCTGCGATCGCTTCTGGGCAAGCTGCAAGAACGATCGCTCTTTTTGCCTGCTGTGATTTTTTCGGCTCACGCGCACGTAGATGGAAGACCCGAAGCACCCTATTCAGATGGTTTTGAGGCCGCAGCCAGTAGCGCAAACAATAGTCAAGACGAAAGCTGTGCTTTTTTTTATCACCCTGCTGAGGTGCAACTGGCAATCGAGCGAGCGAGATCCATAGCTGCCGGTATCGATCGGGCGATCGCACAATTTCTGAAACTTTCAACTCCGGTTCCTGTCAATTACCAATCCGTAACGATCGATGCGACAGCCCAATTGACTGCTCAAAGTTTGCTCAGCCGACAGCAGCGGCGGCTGGCGGAAAAATTACGGGAGCGATTAGGATACTTAGGTGTGTATTATAAAAGAAATTCCCAGATTTTTTTGAGAAATCTGTCGGGGCCAGAGAAGCAAAAGTTTTTGGAGCAACTCAAGTCAAGTTATCGCGACATCGTTTTGAATTATTTTTCTCAAGACACTGCGGTCAACAATCAAATAGATGAATTTGTGAATTTGGCTTTTTTTGCTGACGTTCCCGTGACTCAAATTGTAGAAATTCACATGGAATTGATGGACGAGTTTGCTAAACAGCTAAAATTAGAAGGGCGCAGCGAGGAAATATTGCTTGATTACCGTTTGACCCTGATTGACGCGATCGCTCATATGTGCGAGATGTATCGGCGATCGATTCCGAAAGAGACCTCTCAAGGTAGAATGTAGAAGGGATTCGGCATAATTTTAAGAAATAAAAGGTAGAAGGTAGAATCTAACAAAAAAGAAAGGAGCCGACAAACGGCCGCGCGAGCGCGAGGCGGAAATTATTATAAAATAACAAAGAACAGCGGATTTAAGACAAATAACAACTACAACTAACATCTGACAACTAATACTCAACATTTAAAAAAGTTCATGAGTCCTCTGAAGAAAACCTACGTTCTGAAGCTATACGTTGCGGGGAATACTCCCAACTCTGTGCGAGCTTTGAAAACCCTAAAGGACATCCTAGAACAAGAATTTCAAGGTGTCTACGCGCTGAAAGTCATAGATGTTCTCAAAAACCCTCAGCTAGCAGAAGAGGACAAAATATTGGCAACCCCGACGCTGGCAAAAATCCTGCCGCCGCCGGTGCGAAAAATTATTGGCGATTTGTCCGATCGTGAGAAAGTTCTGATAGGATTAGATTTGCTCTATGAAGAACTTCGCGAAGAAGACCTGAATTCATAAGATAATCAGGTAAGAGTCACTCGATTTTAGATTTGAGACTTCGGTTTGGCGTGAAACGTTCGGCTCGCGCGAGCGTCGAAGCGTCGAGTCGCGCGAGCGTCGAACGATTTTAGATTTGAGATTTACTCAACAGATGAATCTGGGATGTGGAACAAAACTCTAAAATTTCTATCTTTCCACGACAGGAGTACGTGGCACGGTATCGGTTTTTGGGCGGGGTCATTAGTCAGCATTCAGCAGTCATTAGTTATTGAGCAAGAGCCAAAACTAAAAGCTGGGTACAAAGACTCATGATCGGCGGTTAATGAGTGACAACTAAAGAATACTGAGAGTTGACAAAAATCGACATGAATGAAATTAGTCAAACGGTTAAACGAGAAGGATTGGTAACGGCAGGAGTTGAAAAAATTCGCACGATGATTGAGGGTTTCGATGACATCAGTCACGGCGGAATGCCCATCGGCAGAACCACCCTAGTCAGCGGCACATCAGGAACGGGAAAAACTTTATTTGCCGTACAATTTCTCTATAATGGAATTACCCATTTTGACGAAGCTGGAGTGTTCGTAACTTTTGAAGAATCTCCGACAGATATTATTAAAAATGCTTGCAGTTTCGGTTGGGATCTGGCACAGTTAATCGAGGAAGGCAAGCTATTTATTTTGGACGCTTCCCCCGATCCAGAAGGTCAAGATATCGTAGGAAATTTTGATTTATCAGCCTTAATCGAGCGAATTCAGTACGCCATTCGCAAGTACAAAGCCAAGCGGGTTTCAATAGATTCTGTTACCGCCGTATTTCAGCAGTACGATGCTGCATCGGTGGTGCGCCGAGAAATTTTTCGCTTAGTTGCGCGCCTCAAACAAGTCGGAGCAACTACAGTTATGACGACGGAACGGGTGGAAGAATACGGCCCGGTGGCTCGGTTTGGAGTGGAAGAGTTTGTGTCGGATAATGTGGTGATTGTTCGCAACGTATTGGAAGGAGAACGCCGCCGCCGCACCATCGAAATTTTGAAGTTGCGCGGTACAACTCATATGAAGGGCGAATATCCTTTTACTATGACTAATGACGGAATTAATATTTTCCCATTAGGGGCGATGCGATTAACTCAAAAGTCTTCCAACGTGCGGGTTTCTTCGGGCGATAAAACTCTCGACGAGATGTGCGGTGGCGGCTTCTTCAAAGACTCGATTATTTTGGCTACGGGTGCAACGGGAACCGGCAAAACACTGTTGGTGAGCAAGTTCTTGCAGAATGCTTGTATGAACGGCAATCGGGCGCTGCTTTTTGCCTATGAAGAGTCCCGGGCTCAGTTGTTCCGCAATGCTTATTCTTGGGGCATTGATTTTGAGGAAATGGAACAGAAAGGAATGCTGAAGCTGCTGTGTACTTACCCGGAATCTGCTGGTTTGGAAGACCACTTGCAGACTATTAAATCAGAAATTGCGGAGTTCAAACCTTCTAGAATTGCTATAGACTCGCTGTCGGCTTTAGCTAGGGGTGTCAGCAATAATGCTTTCAGGCAATTTGTGATCGGAGTGACAGGTTTTGCGAAGCAGGAAGAAATAACTGGCTTTTTTACGAATACAAGCGACCAGTTTATGGGTTCTAATTCGATTACGGACTCCCATATTTCTACGATTACTGACACGATTATTATGCTGCAGTATGTAGAGATTCGAGGAGAAATGTCGCGGGCAATTAATGTGTTTAAGATGCGCGGTTCCTGGCACGATAAAGGAATTCGGGAATACACAATTACTGAAAGAGGCCCACAAATTAAAGATTCGTTCCGTGGTTACGAACGGATTATCAGCGGTTCTCCGACTCGGATTACGATTAATGAGAAGAGTGAGCTATCGCGGATTCTCCAGGGTGTGCAAGGTCAAGATGACGAGGATATTTGAGAGTTAGCAGTAATTCGTTGTTAAAAGTAGGTTGGGTTGAGCTAGGAAACCCAACTTTTTTAATTTGAGGAGTTTGTGAACATTTATAGCAACCGCGACAATGTTTGGCAGGTTCTTAATTGCTGAAATATGAGCTTTTATTGCCTATCGATCCCAATACCTAGAGTTTTTACACAGCAACAATACCTTGGGTCAAATCCAATACCTTGGGGATCGCAAATCTCTTGAATTGTGCTTGGAAAGCCAATAGCTGTATGATCAACCTCAGCTCGATTTGCAAACAGGTAGCCTTGCTGGTGTTAAAGTTATAGTAGGAGGAGGGCATTCTCCTGAAGTAGGTTGGATTCATCGCCATCGATGTATTCCCCTCGCCGACAAAACTGGATTGATTTGGCCCGAAGAGCAAATGGATTTTAGAGCAAGCTTGTGGGCAATATCAGCAGTAGTTAGGATGAGGACTAATTCTTCCTAATATCGCGGTGAATCTGTCGGCACGTCAACTCAGCCAACCGACTTTAATAGCTAAGAGCGATCGCATTTTTGAGCGCACCGATATGAAGCCAAAATATCTATAGCTAGAGATTACGGGAACGGCAATGATGCTTAATGTTGACATTATCTACAATCTTTTGAGCCACTGAGCGAAGCGAGGCATGGGGATTTTTGTCGATGATTTGGGGACTGGCTATTCTGCTTTTAATAACCTGAAAAATTTTCCGGTGAAGTCGCTCAAAATTGCTCGCTCATTTGTCCGCCATTTAGCCAGCGATCCGAGCGATCGCGGAATTCAAAAACCCATAGTTGTAATCCCAGAGGGGTTAAATCTCAGCATAATTGCTGAAGGAATGGAAGCCCCAGCGAAATGGGAATCGTTACAAGCGATCGCTTAGGAAATCGGGCAGCGTTATATGTTGAGGAAGCCTGCCATTGCTGAGGTTGCCCTTCAATTAATCCGACATCCTGAATTGTTGTCTACCACTATGTGGGATCAGCAATCCTCCCTCATGAAAGCGCGCAAAAGTCTTATAATTAATTTAATGCTCGTCTCGCTCAAATGACTAAAAATTTTTTCTTACGGAATAATATAAAAGTCTTAGGACAAGGCACCCAGACGATGATGTTTGCTCATGGATTTGGGTGCGATCAAAATATGTGGCGTTTCGTAACACCGGCGTTCGAGAAGGATTACAAAATTATCCTATTTGATTATGTAGGTTCGGGACAGTCTGATATTAGTGCCTACAGTTATGAACGTTACAGCGACCTCAATGGCTATGTTCAGGATGTCCTCGATATTTGTGAAGAATTGGCGTTGACTGATGTGATTTTTGTAGGCCATTCTGTCAGCAGTATGATCGGCCTTCTGTCCTCAATTCAAGCTCCTAATTACTTTAATCGCCTGATTTTCGTAGGGCCTTCACCCTGCTACATCAATGATTTACCAAATTATTACGGAGGGTTTGAGCGCAAAGATATTGAGGATCTCCTCGATATCATGGAGAAAAATTACATTGGTTGGGCAAGCTTTCTGGCGCCAATGGTGATGCAGAATCAGGATCGTCCTGAGCTAAGTGAGGAACTTGAGACAAGTTTTTGCTCTACCGATCCGGTGATTGCAAGTCGCTTTGCCGAGGTAACTTTTTACTCTGACAATCGCAGTGATTTACCCAAGGCATCAGTACCTACACTGATATTGCAATGCGCTGATGATGTGATTGCTCCCACCGAGGTAGGGCATTACCTTCAGCGCCACCTACCTAAAAGTACGCTACGGCTGATGAAAGCTACGGGACATTGCCCGCACCTGAGTCATCCACAAGAGACGATCGAAATGATTAAGGAGTATTTGAGTGTACCTCATACTACCTGATTTGTATGGCAAACATGACCTACCAGATAGACGAGCTACTGAACACGTCACCCTGTGGATTCCTCTCGTTTGCTGACGATGGTACGATCGTAATGGTCAACGCCACATTACTGCAATTACTCGGATACGAAACCGATGAACTGCGGGGACAGAAAATGGAATTCATTCTGCCAATGGCCAGCCGGATTTTCTATCAAACCCATTTCTTCCCCCTGTTGAAGCTCCACGGTAAAGTAGAGGAAATTTACTTCTCATTAAGGTCGAAGGAGGGTAGTGATATACCGATGCTGATCAACGCTGTGCGTCGGGAGAAAGGAGGAAGCTTCGTCAACAATTGCATCTTGATCTGTATCCGCCAGCGTATCCTATACGAAGGTGAAATTATTAAAGCAAAAAAAGCAGCAGAGGCAGCTATTCTCGCCCAAAAGCAAGCGGAAATAGCCCTGCGGAAACAGTACGACAAGGCGATATTACTTCAAGAAATTACTCAACACATCCGTCAATCTCTTGATTTGTCTACAATTTTTGAGATTGCTTCGCAGGAGATTCGCTTGTTTCTTGATGCCGAGCGCGTCGGCATATTTAAGTTCGATCCTGACAGTAAGTTTGGATATGGTGAGTTTGTTTCAGAATCCGTAGGCGAAGGATGTAAATTGGTAAGCAGAAATCAATTTAACGACTCGTGTGGTGGTGAACAATATCCTGATTCATATCAAGAAGGGAGAATGCAGGTAGTTGAAAATATCAATAAGATTGACCTTCAACACTGTTACCGCGCTCTTTGGAAACAATTTCCGGTTCGGGCTAATTTAGTTGCGCCGTTGCTCAATGGACAAGATTTGTGGGGGTTGTTATGTATTCATCAATGTTCTGCTCCTCGGCAATGGGAAGAATTTGAAGTTGACCTTGTTAAACAGATTGCTAGTCAGTTAGCGATCGCCATTAAACAAGCGGATATTTTTCAGAAGTTGCAGAAGGAATTGGCAGAAAGGCAGCAGGCTCAAGCGCGGATGAGAGAAATTAATCAACAACTGGCACTCTCTAACGAAGAACTAGCGCGCGCTACTCATCTCTTAGAACAAGTGGTAAATATTGATGGGTTGACTCAAATTGCTAATCGTCGATGTTTTAATGACCGCTTAGAGCATGAATGGCAGCGGCTATACCGGGAACAAAAACCTATTTCTCTTTTGTTGTTTGATGTGGATTATTTCAAACGCTATAATGATTGCTACGGTCATCAAATGGGGGATAGTTGTCTCTTCAAACTTGCTCAAACGGTGCAAGAGGTGGTGTACCGTCCGGCGGATTTAGTGGCGCGTTACGGGGGAGAAGAATTTGCCATCATTTTGCCTAATACAGATCTTGATGGAGCGAGTTCGGTGGCCCAACGGATTCACGCTGCTATTCAAGCTTTACATATTCCTCACAAAACCTCTGATGTGAGCGATGTAGTTACTATTAGTATGGGTATCGCCAACTTGATTCCGATTTCGGAACTATCATCGGCTGACTTGATTGCGATCGCTGATCGTTCACTCTACCGTGCCAAGCAACAGGGGCGCAATCAGTCCGCGACCTGCGAGTACAGTGGCGATTCAATTTTTGACACTGACGGTTAAATCACAATAATTGAGACCGAGGATAAAAATTTGTCCCCGGTCTCTCAAAATCAGTCATTTTATAAATTTACATGAGCACGGAGGGATTTGAATCAAAGCCTCGCTCTTGAATTACGAGTTTCCGTCGTTCTAGCCATTTTTTGCACCCACTCTGAAAGTCCTGTTTTTGATTTGAGCGAACACTGAGCGACGTGCTGTAGGCTTAGTGCATCAGTCAAACTCAGCACTGTCAGAGTAGGGAGCGAAAGATGAGCGAAAAATCAAATCCAGTCACGGCAAGTACCACCGCAGACTACCTTGTTGGCTACGAGCGGATTCTAGATTACTTTCAACAAGCACAGAAAGAATGCCCCAAGGGCGTAGGGCTAAAAAGAGACAGGAAAGCCAGCGGTGGTTACATAACGCTGCAATTCAAGTTAGGTGAGAAGCGGGTCAACAAAACTTGTGGGTGCTACCTGACGATGCAAGGTATCACGGATGCTCTGAGGAAAGCTCATCTAGTTGCTAGCGCTTTACAATCCTTCTCTAGCGAAAGTCGATTTTTAGCCTGGTATGATGATGTTGTTTTGGATAAAAACGTCATCAAAAATGATTTGATAACGTTTGGTGAGGCGATAGCAAAAGTCGAGAAAGAATACTGGGAGGGACGTACTAAACGCCGTCAACAACGTGACAGGAATAATGCTAGCCATCAAAGCTCCTGGGGATGTGTTTACGGACAATATTTTAAACTGCTACCAAGGGAGGCAATTGTAAACTCAGTAGATATTTTGTCTGTCATTCACATTAAGAAGCAAGGAACTAAATGCTTTAAGAACTGCTTGTGTGCAATGAAAAAACTAGCTGAGACTATTGGCGATACTGAGTTGTTGGGTAGACTTAAAGAAATTGACGGTACACAAACAGAATTTCGGGAAGACCTTCAGACTTTATCAGTCGATGATTTTCTAAAGCTTCGCATTCAGGTTCTCAGTGTCTCTGATGATAAGCGATACCATCTGGAATCACGTAAACGGTGGCTGTGGGTGTTCTCGATGCAGATGGTGTATGGCTTTCGGGTTCACGAAGTGTTTGCTATTCAGAACATTGACAAACCTTTTAAAACAAAGGATGGCGTTATTATCCCGGCACTGATTGAGCCAAACAACACAAAGATGATTGCTGTAGTTGGTGACAAGACATTACTCGATACCACGACTAAAACTGGCTACCGACTGTGTGTGCCGATGCTTCCCCCTACTCATCTTGACTTGATAGAGTGCCTAGAAATTAAGTCAGGTAAATTGCCTGAGATTGGAACACTATCAAGTAATCCAAAAACAATTGCTGGACTATATAGTGACCGCGCCCAAAATATTTTAAGAAGATGGAATAAAGGTTTTACCCAAACCCACGCTTTACGCCATCTCGCTAATCTCAGCGGTCAAATGGCTGGAATGTCTCAGGAAACAAGAGCTAAAAGTCTGGGGCATTCACCACAGATGAATGAAACTGTTTACAAGCGTCGCGCTAACACTGAGACGACAATTGATTTATTAACTCAGTCTACGAAGGAAGCTATTCCTTTAGGGAGTGCGATCGGGGTGCTTAAACAGTTGGGAAGTGACGGGAAAAATGTCAAACTGCTAGCCGCTATTTACGGCATTACACCCCACGAAGT
>NZ_JAUBTS010000041.1:0-64683 GCF_036705105.1 Microcoleus sp. B9-D4 | reverse complement strand
CCTCGCTTACATCGGTTCCCAGGCAGAGCTTGGGAACCAGTTAACCAGTTATTGAAACTGATGCGAGGATTGCTATATAGGGAAGATTTGGTACTACGAATAAGAAAGTTTATTTACGTGCATTTACTAATTGATAAAGTTGTTAAAATTTAGCTCAGGTTGCCAGTATGCAAAAGTTTGAACAGGGAGAGAATAGGGCTGTGAGGTTCAAAAACCTTATCGTAAATAGAGGAAAAAATAATGTCCCTGTCACTGAAGGATCTCGCGACATTAAAAATCCTCTCAAAAAAACTCCCTTCACTGCAATTAACCGTTTCATTTCTCGCTTGAGCATTGCCAAAAAAATTAATTATGGCTACTCCCTAGCAATTGGAATAGCCGTACTAGGAACCACAGGGGGAATGATCTGTGGAGACTATTACCAAAAGCAAGCTTTCCAAGCTCTAACTTTCGCCGACGAGCAACAAGATTTGCTCAGGGATTTAGAATATTCCGTGCAGGCAGTCCAGTCACATCCCAAACGGTTAATCTCTGTCTTAGGAGATTCAATCTGGTTTGAATATGAAACTGCTAAGTTCTTGAAAGATGTTGATGTAGTAAAAAAAAATATTGCAGAAATAGCTTTATTTACGGAAGAACATTCCACAGAATTAGCAGTAAGTTCTGCTGAATTAAAGGAATTGTTAGACGGTTACACAACTGCGACAGATTCGTATTCTCAATTGCTCACATCTTTTTGGCAAGAAATAGCTCCCTCCTCACTAAAACCAGAAGAAGTTAAAGAGGCACAGCAGCAGGTATTGGATTTAATCAGAGGGGATAGAGCAGTTAAGCTCGATGTTAAGTTTGAGCGGCTCTCAGAGAGTTTGAGCTTGATGACACAAGTAGCTAAGGCACAGCAAAGACAAGCCTACATCAATTTTAATATAGCTGAGAAGTTGCGAGTGCAAATCATCGTAGTGAGTATGTTAGTGTCAGTTGTTCTCGCTACTTTTCTAGCCATCTGTACCAGCCGCGCGATCGCCATCCCTATCCAAGCTGTAACCAGCGTGGCTAAAACTATTACTCAACAAGCAAATTTTGATTTGCAAGCACCTGTCACCACAGAAGATGAAGTAGGAACCTTAGCAAAATCCATCAATCAATTAGTTCAATGGGTAGCAGAATACACCCATGAATTAGAGCTGGCTCGCCAAACTTTGGAAGAGCGAGTAGAAGAAAGAACAGAAGAGCTTACAGTAGCGCTTCACCAACTAAAACACACCCAAACCCAGTTAATCCAAACCGAAAAAATGTCCAGTTTAGGGCAGATGGTGGCAGGCGTAGCCCATGAAATAAACAACCCTATTAACTTTATTCACGGCAACCTAGAATACGCCAACGAGTATGTTATAAACTTGCTGAATTTACTTCGTCTCTATCAGCAGGAATACCCGCAACCCACAAAGGCGATCGCAGAAGAAATCGCAGAAATAGAACTAGACTTTATCACAGAAGATTTACTAAAACTGCTTGAATCTATGAAAATAGGTTCAGAACGCATCCGGCAAATAGTTTTGTCTTTGCGAAATTTCTCTCGCTTAGATGAAGCTCAAATGAAATTAGTTGATATTCATGAAGGCATTGACAATACACTGTTGATTTTGAACAGTCGGCTCAAGCAGGGAATTGAAGTTGTCAAAAACTATGGAGAGTTGCCCGAAATAGAGTGTTACCCAGCGCAGCTAAATCAAGTATTTATGAATATTATAGCAAATGCGATAGATGCACTAGAACAATCATCCCATGACTCTAAAAAAGGGAAAACTCCTCAGATTTTAATTCAGACCCAAAAGTTGGATAGTAGCCAAATTCTGGTGCGAATTTGCGATAACGGCCCTGGCATTTCCCTCGCAATCCAAAACAAGCTATTTGACCCATTTTTTACAACTAAAGAACCAGGAAAAGGCACTGGTATCGGACTCGCAATTTGCTACCAGATTGTGGAAAAACATCGGGGGAAAATAGAGGTAATTTCATCTTTGGGAGGGGGAGCAGAGTTTGCGATCGCACTCCCCGCCTCATCTCACACTAGAAGCTAGATATTGTCTATTATGAGGAGATTAATGTGTTAGCGACGACACATAATTTGTTATTAGGCTATTTAAACTCAGCTCCGACAGCCGCCCAATTTCCCAAAGCAGCCGATTTGCTCAAGGAGTTGAAAGCCTGACGCAAAAAGTCCGGGGCGAACTGGGCAGATATAGAGGCGCTTTTGGACATAGTAAAAAACCATTAGCGCGAAAATTGAGCGGAAAACAGAAATCTTGGTGACAATAAGTCTGAAACCGTTGAATCACAAACGATTGAAATGGATGGGGGCGGAGGGACTTGAACCCACACGACCGTTTCGGGTCAACGGATTTTAAGTCCGTAGCGTCTACCATTCCGCCACGCCCCCCTTTGGTTAAGCTGCTGTGGTTTTGAGCCACTAAGAGCAACAGCCTTTTATTCTACAGCCAAAACCCCAATTTACGCAACCCCTAATCAAAAAATTCCCAAAAGTCGCGCTGCATCTCCCCAAGCGGTACAATAGTTAACCAGCTAACGGAGCGTGTCAACTGACTTACCCGTGTTATTATTCCCCTAAAGCAAATCTATGTATATTACCTTACTGCTTTACGCCGTCTTGGCAGGAGCCTACCTCCTGGTAGTACCCGCAGCCACCTACGCTTACCTGAACAGCCGCTGGTACGTCGCTACCTCTTTTGAGCGCGGTTTCATGTACTTCTTGATGTTCTTCTTCTTCCCAGGTATGTTTCTCCTAGCTCCGTTTTTGAATTTTCGGCCCAAACGGCGGCAGATAGAAGCCTAAATGCGACGTATTGACGTAATTGGAATCAGTGTCGGCTTTTTTGTAGCAGGTGGGTTTGTCTACTTGCTACTGCAATTTGCCGGACTCGACAGTATGAATGCAGGGATTTGGAGTCAGTTATTTTTGGTCGCCGGCTTGATTGGCTGGCTGGTGACTTATTTATTTCGAGCACTGACTCAAAATATGACCTACAGCCAGCAATTGCAAGACTACAAAGAAGCTGTCTTGCAGAAGCAACTGGATGCACTCACTCCTGAAGAATTAGCCAAACTTCAAGCCGAAATTGAACAGGAAAAAGATAATTAGTTATTAGTCATGAGTCATGAGTCATTAGTTATTAGTCATTAGCAATAAACGGTGAAATAAAGACTGCCGACTAAAAGCTAAGGAAGATGAATATAGACCGCCAAGTAATGATTGCTGACTAATGACCACTGACTGATGACTAATGACCTCTGACTAATGACCAATGACCAATGACTGATGACTAATAACTAATGACTATTTCTAATTGTTTTGAAACGTTACGCAAGAACCACCAATGTGCATTGATTCCTTTTATTACTGCTGGCGACCCAGACTTGGAGACAACGGCTAAAGCACTGCAAATTTTGGATGATAACGGTGCAGACGCGATCGAGCTTGGCGTTCCCTATTCTGACCCGCTAGCTGACGGGCCGGTGATTCAAGCCGCTGCTACAAGGGCTCTACAGCGGGGAACGCGGTTAGATGCGGTGCTGGAAATGGTAGCGAAAGTTAGTCCGAATTTGCGATCGCCCATCATTCTCTTCACATACTACAACCCGATTTTGTACCGAGGTATAGAAACCTTTTTGGAGCAAATCAAAAGTGCCGGAGTTCAGGGATTGGTTGTACCAGACTTGCCATTAGAAGAAGCCGACAGTCTCATCCAACCTGCCAACAAATTAGGGATTGAACTAACATTATTAGTTGCTCCCACCAGTCCCAAAAGTCGTATAGAAGCGATCGCTCGTCAATCTCAAGGATTTATTTACTTAGTCAGTGTGACGGGGGTTACGGGAGTACGTGAAGGCTTAGAAACGAGAGCAAAAGAGTTGCTGCAAGAACTTCGCGCCGTCACCGACAAACCCATCGGCGTCGGGTTTGGTATATCGAAACCCGAACACGCTCGCCAAGTGAAAGAATGGGGTGCAGATGCTGCGATTGTTGGTAGTGCTTTTGTCAAACGCTTGGCAGAAGGTACTCCAGAACAGGGTTTAGAGGCGATCGGCGAATTCTGCAAAAGTCTAAAAACAGCGATTCAAAATGCTTAGCAACTGTACAGATACTTTCAGCCATTAGACAGATGTGTGCGATCGGGATGTGCCCCCACAATTGCGATTAAAGACCTTGTTGTACTTGAGATCATACACCACCTTCCTTCTAGTTCCTGACTAGAAGGTTTTTTTTGAGCCGAACACGCACCACATTTCAACATAGTGCGCGTATGGAGAGCCAAACAGCTATGTATGGAAACGGCATTGCCTTGTTCGGCGCGGGGTGGTGCGACTTTTAATAATTGGTAGAAGATTGAGGATTATCCATTTCTTCTTCCTGATTGGTGATTTCTATCCGCTCGCCAAGCCTTCTTCCTTCTGTCTTCTTCCTTCTGTCTTCTTCCTTATTCCTTCTTCCTTATTCCTTTTTCCTTCTTCCTTCTACTATAACTTAAGGAATCTGACTTGGGATAGATGAAAAGCTACGGTTTCTATTCCTATACTTAAAAAGTGTTTAAGTGCCTAATTTGGTAAGGCTAGACATCTACAAAGCCACAAGGCATTTGAGCATCTCACAATAGAAAGGAGCATTTTTATGAACAGACTAACTGCATTTGTGAAAAAAATTCGAGCTGTACAAATCTTAACAGTGTTTCTGGCTGGCATTTTAGTATTTGTGAGTACGGCCTGCAGCAACGGCCCTGAGATGATGGCAGGAAAAACTGATGTGATGACAGGAAAAGGAAAAACTGCCGACCAAATTAGAGAAGAAGTGCCGACCGGGGCTGTAACGTCCGAATTCAAAGGCGGCATGAACGACTACCCCGATGTCGATCCCAGAAACAAAAAGATGACAACAACAGAAGCAAAAGCTGAGCTTCTCAAAGAGCAAGCGCAGCACCGCATCGATACCAAATCTAGCAATAATGTAGGCGAAAATGTGCGGCGGGTAGCGGATGACGCGCCTGACAAACTAGGCCAAATTGGGGAAAAGGTGAAGGACGATGCTCGCACCGCCCAGCGCAAAGCTGATGACTTTGGCGACAAAACCAAACAAGGCTTTGCTAATCTTAAAGAAAACACTCGCGAAGGCTTGAAGGGAGCAAAAGATATTGTTAAAGAAGCCACCGAGGGAGCAAAAGAAAGAGTATCAGAGGGTACTGAGTCTCTGAGATATGGTACCAGCGGCGGCCAAGAAAATATCAATGATGCAGCACGAGATGCAAGATAGAATGCTCAAGATGCCTCAGACAATATTTGCTAGAAAGTGAATCGAGATATTGACTGAACTCAACGAGTGGCCGAAAGAGCGACAGACGACTAATCTCAAATAACGCTGTTTTCTTTTCGGTAAGCTAGATTCCGACAGAGGTTAAAACCCCTGTCGGAATCTAGGTAAAGTCAATCGATTTGAGATTTGAGATTTGAGATTTGAGATTTGAGATTTAAGCATTGACCCCACGGATAAATTCGGGGGCCCCTTTATCGGATACAGGTTTTTTATTTCTGCGTCCTGAGTCTGCTTTCGGAATGAATCCGGGGGCTTGTATCCTGGATGCTTTCGGTCAATCGATTTTAGATTTGAGATTTGAGATTTGAGATTTAAGCATTGACCCCACGGATAAATTCGGGGGACTGGAATGCCACTTTTTTCACGACGGATTCTTTATAATTTCTATAGATTGTATTTGGACTTTTTAAGGTATTAATTTTTTGATCGGCTTTGCGGAAATTTGGCCGATCGCGCTATATTAAATTCACTTAATTAGCAATTGTATTTTTCAAGACATAATAAGGCAGCGTTTCTACCGTATTACGCCTTCATTGAATCGCATTTGAGATTAACAGCAGAAACTTATACGTAAGTAAAAAGCTTTAATCGCGATCGCCCAAGTATAAAATGTTGTTCATTAACAGATAATTGGAATTTTCGATCGGGCGATCAAAAATTATGCGGTTTATGCCCTAAGATAGATACACTAAGTTTTGTCAAGCTAATGTCGGAGTTGAGGTCAGCCGATATGGACGCAATAATAAATGCAGTAGATTTGACTGCGGTAATACCGGGATATCGCCCGATCGCGCAATTGTAAACAGATTCTCGATCGGCTATCGATCGGTTCGGGCGCGAGAAAGACCGACAACCCGCCGCTAAAATTCTCCAACCTACGTCGTTGTGGCGGACGATTTCCTGGACGCGGTGCTGCCACAATCCAAAAAAGTTGCATTAGCGACCCTTAATGGGATAGGTAGAAATAGTCCTCAACCGAACAGACATTCTCGACGAACTCAAACGCAGACCGGTTATTTACAAATACATTAAACCTTCCAATCTTTTAATTAATCTTGACTGTTACCGACCAGATGGGGGTGTATAAATTTTAACAAAAAGAGGCCACGGATTCGGGATATTCGAGCCGTAATCCGTAGCCAATGGCCAGGGGAAATGGAGGCAAACCTTATCTTGAAAATTCTGTTTTGATGCTAGTAACGATGATGCACGACTTTTATGATGCGCTGGCAGATTTGGCAATCTATGCAGATGCCGCACCGGCGGAGCGCCAACAAATCCTTAAGCGCGTTGAGGCTAGTCAGAAAAAACTCAAAGAATTCGCGCACCATACGCCGATAAATTACCAACACAAGTTCGATCTGGTTGAGGCAGAATTGCTCGGCGTTTTGGGACAGACAGCAGAAGCGATGGAACTATATGATCGAGCTATTACCGGAGCTAAAGCTAACGAATATTTCAATGAAGAAGCTCTTGGCTGCGAACTCGCTGCTAAGTTTTACCTGTCGTTGGGAAGAGAAAGAATTGCCCGAATCTACATGATAGATGCCTATAATTGCTATGTCCGCTGGGGAGATAGAACCAAAATTGATGACTTAGAAAAACGTTATCCTCAATTATTAAAACCGATTTTAGAACCCGCAAAACTCCCTGCACATCCCTTAGCAAATTTTCCAACACCTGCTGGGCAAAATCAATCGCTTCATCCCTCCATTCATCCATCCATTCCTCCGTCTGTTTCGGCGAGCGTCTCAGATTTCGGGAATTTTTCAACACTGCTAAAAGCTTGTCAATCGCTCTCTAGTGAAAGAGAACTCGATCGACTGATTGCCAAACTGATGCAACTGGCGATGAAAAATACAGGAGCTGACAAAGGAGCGCTGATTTTGCCAAACGGCAATCAATGGGAAATCGCCGCTACCAGCGCGATCGACAATTCGGGAGTCGAGCGGGCGATCGACTTATCATCCGCAACACTCGATGAAAACAGCGATATCTTGCCCCTCAAAATTGTTGACTGCGTTAAAAATTTATTGAAACCTGTGATTGTTCGGGATCTCGCTCAACAACGTGATTGGGATTCCGACTCCTACATCCTCAAATATCAACCGCAGAGCCTGTTGTGTTGGCCGATTCTCGATCGAGGCAACTTAGTCGGCATTTTGTATCTGGAAAATCGCTTAACCGCAAAAGTTTTTACCCGCGATCGCCTGCAACTTCTCAATCTCCTGTGTTCCCAGGCAGCCATCTGTTTGCAAAATGCTCTACTCTACAAAAAATATCAGGATTACAACCTACAATTAGAGCGATCGCTAGTAAAAATTAGCCGAACCGAAGCTCAGCTTGCGGAGCAGAAACAAATGCTGCAAGCGATTCTTGATGTGGCTCCGATTTGGATTTGGATGGTTAATCCTAGAGGTAAAGTAAAGTTTTTCAACAAGACATTTTGTGAAGATGTGGGCGTGCCTCTGAGCGAGTTTTTAGCTGTCGATCATTACAAAGATATACTCGGGGAGAATGCAGCGAACTGTCTGGTTTCAGATGCGGCCTGCCTTGCCCAAGATTCGCCGCATTACTCCAGCGAAACTCTCAGACTTGTTGACGGCAAACTGCACTATTTAGAAGTCACGAAAGTGCAGTTAAAAAATTCCCAGGGCGAGACAATCGGGATTATCGGTTTGGGCGTGGATGCCACCGATCGCAAGCAAGCAGCAGAACTTTTGCAAGAGCAAAATCAACAGCTCGAACAAACTTTAAAAAATTTACAACAAGCACAACTGCAAATCGTGCAAAGCGAGAAAATGTCTGCCTTGGGTAATTTGGTCGCCGGAGTCGCCCACGAAATTAACAATCCGATTGGGTTTATTTCTGGCAATTTAAGCGAAGGTAAAAGGAGTTTGGAAGATGTGATCGAACACTTAGAATTGTATCGCTCCGCTGCCTCGCCATCGGAAATAGCCGACCACGCCGAAGAGATAGACCTCGATTATCTTTTGGAAGATTTACCGAAGATGATTGATTCAATGCAACTTGGGTGCGATCGCATTTGCAGCATCAGCAACAGTTTGCGTACCTTCTCCAGAGGCGACAAAGACTACAAAGTTCCTTTTAATATTCACGAAGGCATTGATAGCGCTATTTTAATTTTGAAACACCGTCTCAAAGCAAACGAACACCGCCCGCAGATCGAAGTGATAACTAAATACGGCAATCTCCCTAAAATAGAATGTTTTCCCGGTCAATTGAATCAAGTTTTCATGAACCTGCTTGCCAATGCGATCGATGCCTTAGAAGAGTCAAATATAGGACGCACTTTTAGCGAAATTACCGCCAATCCCAACCGCATCACGATTTGCACTGATATAGTTGGCGAAGGTTACATTAAAATTCAAATTGCTGATAACGGCACCGGAATCAAAGAGGAAGTTAAACAGCAGATATTCGACCATTTGTTCACGACGAAAGGTGTCGGCAAAGGAACGGGATTGGGGTTGGCAATTGTCCACCAGATTGCGGTAGAGAAACATGGCGGAAGCATCGAAGTGAATGGCGAGCCGGGAGTGGGGACTGAGTTTGCGATCGTTTTACCTGTGAAGGGATAAATTTTAATTAAAATTTAATGTTTTTTGGGGGATCGCGTAATAAGATATACTGACTTTAATTCGGGTCTTTTTTTGAAAGCCTTGGCATAACTCTTTTAAAGTTGTATTTTAGACACCCTATAAGTGAGCGCGTCACCCATTTTGAGTTGGGAGATGTCTATTATACAAAAAAAATTAATCACCAAGGCTTCGCCCTACAAAAATTTATCTTAAATTTAACCAATCTTGAATTTCTTGCGCTAACCAAGCCGCCTCAACCTCTGTCAAATTTTTTCCTAAAACATAAAAGTAAGTTCCTATATCGTTACCGGCACGAATCTTGATTTGATTTCCCGAAAGAGAGTTATTGTGAATGAAAGCACCCAAAATTTCTGATATTTCTCCTGTTTCTTGTAAGTATTTACACCCCAATACCTGATGTGTTATTTGAAAATATTTGCGATTAAATTTAACTTGCTTTATCTCAAAAATAACCTTAACTAATAAACCTATTATAAGTACCGAAATTACTACCCCTATGCTCAATTCTCCTGTTAAAAAAGGGATAATTGTCGGGATGAATATCATTAGCATTACTGTTCCTAGATAAGCAGATAATAAAGGCTTTCTGACTAAGAAAGCCGGAATTTTAATGTGTAAATCCGTCGCTGATTTGCTAACTTGAATGAGACTGTGAGGCGGTTTAGCAATTTTCCGAACAGTCGCAATTTGAAGATTAGCCCCTTGTATGTTGCCCGATTTCAAAGCTGCTAAAGCCTCTCTAGCCAGGGGGAAACGCTTTTCTAACCCGATTTCCGTCATTTTCTCAATCCAGCTTACCAAACTAGGATTGACACTCACGCGATCGCTAAACTGAATCCGAGAATCTTTCTGTGGTAAATCCGCAGGAGTCGCCCCCGTTAACAAATGAATTAAAGTAGCTCCCAAAGCATACAAATCCGAAGCCGCCACCGCCCGCCCCCAAAACTGTTCTAAGGGTGCATAGCCACTCGTTCCTACAACTGTAAACGTTACACCTGTCACCGCCGCTTGAGCTTGTACCGCACCAAAATCTACTAGATAAACCTGCTGATCTTCCCCCAAAATTAAATTACTCGGCTTAATATCGCGATGCAAAACCGGGGGACTTAATTCATGCAAATAAATTAAAATTTCTAGCACTTCAGTGGCAATTTTTCGTACTTGTTTTTCGGAAAAATGCTGACCATTTTCTAAAAATTCCTGAAGTGAAAATCCCGGAATATAATCTTGCACTAATCCAAACCAAGGCAATCCTGCTCCGGCTTCCCGCTCCAGGGAAAAATAATCTCGATAGCAAGGAATGCGGGGATGATTTAGCGCCTGCAAAACTTGTGCTTCTCTTTCAAAAAGCTTGAGTTCTTCCCACTGCATTTCCGGGCTAAAAGCTAACATTTTCAGTGTCACCTGTTCTTGAAACTCTAAATCTACTGCTAGCCAAGTTTGATGACCAGCCGCTGTGCGTCCTAAACGCTGTTGCAATTGATAACGTTCTTGTAAGATTTTTCCTGGTTCTAACACAGCATTGCCCTATTTTTTTTAATTATATGAAATTTCCTTAACTATTAAATTAACTATTTTGCCGAGAGCGTTAAATTGCTAGTACAAGTAATTATCCGTGCATTTCTCCATTCGGCATAATTGTACCGCGCCACTGAGCACCCGCTAAATTAGCAGTGCTCAAATCTGCCCTAATCAAAGTTGTGCGGTGCAAAATTGCCTCCCGCAAATCTGTTCTAGCCAGGTAAGCATCAGTCAAATCAGCTTCACTCAAATTAGCCTGATTCAAATTAGCTCGACTCAAATCAGCCCTCACCAAATTAGCTCGACTCAAGTCAGCCATAACTAAATTAGCATTGCTCAACTTAACATCAGGAAGAAATGCACCCCGCAAGTTAGCGCCAGCAAATTCAGCATCAATTAACACAGCTCTTTCCAATTTAGCATTTGTCATTACAGCCCAGGAAAAATTTGTTTCTACCAAAGTTGCTTCCGTCAAAAATATGCCATCTAAAATAGCTTCGCTCAAATTCGCCTGAGTCAGATTTGCTTCTCCCAGAGATGCTTCTGTCAAATTCGCGTGACTGAGATTAGCTTTAGTCAAATCGGCACCTTGCAAATTGACGCCCCGCAAATCTGCACCTTGCAAATTTGCACCCCGCAAATTTGCACCCTCAAAAATCCGCACCTCCTTCCGCAAATTTGCACCCCGCAAGCACGCCCCGCGCAAATCTGCACCTTGCAAATTCACACCTCGCATATCTGCATCGCTCAAATTTGCATCAATAAAAACTGCCAAAGAGATATTGGCTCTGCGAAAGTCTGCACCTTGCAAAGTCGCTCCGTGGAAGTCTGCATCGGACAAATTTGCTCCGCTCAAATTTGCTTGATTTAAGTTAGCACCGCACAGCTTTGCATTAGTTAAATTGGCGCGCTGAAGGTTAATTCTGCTCAGGTACGACATCGCTAAGTTTGCACCCCAGAGGTCAGCATTACTTAAATTGACGCCAATTAAATCGGCACCGCTCAGGTATACCCCTCTGAGATTCATACCTTGAAAATCTAGTTCTCCTGATGTATATCGCCTTAAAATTTCGCTAGCATTCATATTTTTTTGGTGGTGAATTAGGTACAATCTGCTATTTCTAGAATTGTTAAAATTCTTCTGTTCGCGCAGGCGGAATGAGTTTTTGTAGCCCCTGACTTAAGTCGGGATATTTAATGATTTTGAGTGACAAATTCTTGAGTCCAAGAAACTGTTTTGCTGCCTAACTGTCGCCCGTGAATTTTCACATGAGTAAGATATTTTGATTTTAAAGTACACAGTTTTTTGTGAATGTATGTAGCTGTAGCCTGTTGGTTTGGTACTTCAGCCGACTCCAGAATCACATGGAGCCAACCGTCTTTAAATCCTACTGTAGCAGCAATTCCTTTAGGCTGTAGCAATTGATTAATCAATTGGGCGATCGCCTTTGGTTTGCCTTGCTTTGCCATTTCCAGAAGCTGATACTGATTTGCTTTATGGCTAGAGTTTTCCGGCGGTCTGTCTGAAATATTGTCTGCCATGTTTTCGGGTATTTCAGAAGAATATTTTCCGCTTTCTTTTGACTCCAATTCAATCAAAATTTCCAGCAATTTATCGGTAAACTTCTGAACTTTACCTACATACTCTCTGAGATTTTTATATTTCCAGTACAAACGCTCCTCTACACTTCCCGTAGAAAATTTTCCATTCAAAGCAGCTTCTAACTGGGTGAATATATTTTCTATTTGCGCCGTTGCGGAGTTAGCACTTTGACTGACTAATTCTGTCATTTCTTCTTCCAATCCCAACTTGCGTTTGATGGAATCGCTAATATTTATAATAACAGGAGCCGCCGGTTCTACAATTTCGATAATAGTCGGCATTTCTGTAACGGGGAAGGTTTCTACGATTTCCTGTCTGAACTCGGTAGCATAATTATTGCTGGTTTCGGGTTCTTTAAACGGTACATTTTCTGCCGTGTCCGGCACTAAGTAACTCTTTTGGGGGTCATAATGATAATGAGGTGGAGCAGCTTGAAGGATGTGAGTAATCTCGCCTGGATCAAAATAATCGCTGCGCCTGTCCACCCGATCGCTTTCTTCATAAACACTGTTGTTTAAATGTGTCTGATCGTAATCTTCACTAGCCGAAGATTCGGCTTCATGGGGTTCTTCCTGTTGCATTTTTGCGTAACAAGGATTCATCGCTTTGATGATTACGCTCGCCGCTTGGTCGTTTTCATCTCTGTTGTCGAGATTGCTAGCAGTTCTGTACAACTGAGATTCCAGTTCGGCTAGGCTGGCACAAACATTAAACAGTTGTCGCAGTAGATTGTCAAGTTCTTGAGTTTTCAGAAGTAGCCAGTCGCGATCGCTAAAAGTAAACTGGTGATAAAGAGTAGAAAAAATTAGGATTTTCGCCCTCAGCGGATTTGTTCCCTGCAAAATTTTTTGTCTGACATCAAATAAAGTTCCGGGGTTTCTTGCCCTTTCTTCGCTGCTGGGTACTTCCGAACTAAAGTGATCGTCAAATGCGGGAGCTTCCTGACCGCCAAAACTAGATATGTTTATTTCTAATTTGGTGAAATCTTCAAATTCATACAGCCTGCTAAGTTGACAGATTATGAGGTCTGCTACTAAAGCATACTCGGTTTTTTTATTAACCTTAGAGACTATACTATTTAAAACAGCTTCAATATCTTCTAATCTGCTGTATTTGGCGCACAGTTCTTCGATTAAAATCCTTACATCGGCGCTGGCGAGTTGGGCGGGGTCGTTTTCCCAGAACTCTTTACAAGCAAAAAATATTATTTTTTTAATGCGCGAGAGATTCACGTCTTGTTCTAATTCGCGAACAACTTCATCTAAAATAGATAAAGCTTTCATAGTTTTCCTCCCATAAAAATACCCTGTCAACACTCAGCAAGAAATAATACAATTATACCACATTTGATAAATGCAAGACTTTGAGGCGATCGTAATTGGCAGCGGTATTGGGGGCTTAGTCGCCGGCTCGATGCTAGCTCGCTACGGGAAGCGGGTTCTCGTCTGCGAGAGCCACATCATAGCGGGCGGGGCAGCTCACAGCTTTTCGCGCCGGGGATTTCACTTTGATTCGGGGCCTTCTTTTTATTGCGGTTTGACTGACCCCCGGTCGTTCAATCCTTTGCGGCAAGTTTTTGATGTTTTGGAGGAATCGATCGCAGCAATTTCCTACGATCCCCTGGGGCATTACCATTTTCCAGAGGGAAGTTTACCGATTTATGCTAATGCGAGAAGTTACTTAGATGCTGTAGCTAAGTTCGCACCGCAAGGTGCTGTAGAATTACAGCAATTTCAACAAAACTTATTAGTATTGTATGAAGCTTTGCGTGGAATTCCGGCTTTAGCGCTGAGATCCGACTGGCAGTTGATACCTGTTTTGCTGTCTCGGTACTCGCCTGCTTTGCTGAAGCTGTTGCCGCTAGTAGGTGCGATCGCGGGTTCTGCAGGTTCCTTGATGGATCGGGACGTGCGTGACCCTTGGGTGCGGCGTTTGATTGATTTGGAGTGCTTTTTGCTGTCTGGTTTGAAAGCGCACGGAACTGTCGCCCCGGAAATAGCTTTTATGATTGGCGAACGATCGCGCTGTGCGATCGAATATCCTGTAGGTGGCAGCGGTGCGATCGTCGATGCTTTAGTTCGAGGTTTGCAGCGCTGGGGAGGAAAATTGCGCCTGGGATCTCCTGTCGAGCAAATATTAGTTGAAGCGGGCAAAACCACCGGCATTCGCTTGAAAAATGGCGAAATTATTCGCGCCCCAATTGTCATTTCAAATGCCACAATCTGGGATACTTATACAAAGTTACTGCGAGCTGAAGATTTGCCGGAAAGCTACCGAAAAAACGCTTTGTCGATGCCAGCAGTAGACAGTTTCATGCACCTGCATTTAGGAATTAAAGCCGAAGGACTCGAAGGTTTGACCGGCCACCACGTCGTCGTTCACGACAGCAAGATTGACATTACAGTACCGGGAAATACTTGCATGATTTCGATTCCTACAGTGTGGGATGCAACTCTCGCGCCGCCCGGACATCACGCCGTTCACGCTTATACATTGGAACCTTACGAAGGTTGGGAATATGGCGAATTATATCAGCAGAAAAAGCAAGATCGATCGCAATCTTTGTTTCAAGCTTTAGAAAAAATTATACCGGATTTGCGATCGCGGATAGTCTTAGAGTCGATCGGCACACCGCTAACCCACGCCCGATTTTTGCGCCGATATCAAGGAACATACGGGCCTGCCATTGCCGCCGGAAAAGGCACATTTCCCGGCCCGCAAACACCAGTCAAAGGCTTGTATCGCGTGGGAGACAGCACCATGCCCGGAATTGGCGTCCCCGCCGTCGCAGCATCGGGTATTTTGTGCGCGAATACTTTAGTAAATTCCGATGTTACAGGACAATTTTTGTAAGCGAAGGAAGAAGGAAGAAGGAAGAAGGAAGAAGGAAGAAGGGAGAAGGAAGAAGGAAGAAGGGAGAAGGAAGAAGGGAGAAGGAAAATTAACTGGTTCCCTGCCTCTGGCGGGGAACCGAGATCCAGAGGCTCTGCCTCGCTGGCAAAAAAACAGGAGGCTGAGCAAGAGTGAAATGCGTTCCCAGCCAGAGCCTGGGAACGATGAAAACCAGGAAAAAACTACTTTTTACAAAATCTGCCTGCTGCCAAAACTGATTATCCACCAGCGGCAAAAGCGCCCATAATTGCGATCGACAAAGCCAAACCTGGCAACAGCAGCAATCCTAACATCAAAGCATCGTGTCCGCTCATCACTTTCTCCTGATATTGACCTTTGACATGATACTCTATAAACTGCTATCTTGCCTCGACCTTAATAATTAATTAAAACCGGCAGATTGATTCAGGATTGACAGGGCAAATTTTATTAACAATGGGATTCCCGCGCAAGTCCAGGGTAGTCAACTTTTGCAAAGATTGCAGGGAACTGATATCCGAGATTTGATTGTTGTACAAGTCTAGTAAAAATAAATTATTTAAAGCTTGTAGCGCGCTGCTATCCGAAATCGGATTGTTGAACAGATAAAGTTCAGTCAAATTAGTTAAGGATTTCAGCGGACTGATGTCTGATATTTGATTGTTACCGAGGTTAAGTTCAATTAAATTAGTGAGCGATGTCAAAGGACTAATATCTGATATTTTATTTTGGAATAAAACTAATTTATTTAAGTTAGTTAGAGATGCCAGCGGAGTAAGGTCAGATATTTCATTGCCGAATAGAAACAGCGTAGTCAGATTTTTCAAGGAAGCCAGCGGCGTGATATCCGATATTTTATTATTATAAAGGTAGAGTGTCTGGAGTTCAGTTAAATTTTCCAGAAGAGCGAGATCGGAAATTTGATTGTTGTAGAGAATTAGCGCATTTAAGTTAGTTAAATTTTTCACCGGAGTGATGTCGGAAATTTTGTTGTCAAACAAGACAAGTGCGGTAAGATTAGTTAGACCTGCTAGGGGACTGATGTCTGAGATTTGATTGGTATCGAGAACGAGTCTACTCAGATTGAGCAGAGATGAAAGCGGACTGATATCTGATATTTGATTGACATCTATAATCAGATTTTTCAGGTTAGTTAAAGATTGCAGAGGAGCGAGGTCAGATATTTGATTACTGCCGAGGATGAGATTAGTAAGGTTAGTGAAAGATGAGAGGGGGCTGATATCGGTAATTTGAAGATTTTTGAGGTTAAGTTCTTTTGTATTATAAAGGAGTTCGTTGGCTCGATCGCACTCGGCAGTATCTGATATTTGCAACAGTATTTCTACCGTATGTTTTGCGCCGGGAGAGATGTTTTCTTTGTGCTTGCACCACTCGGAAAAGTTATTATAAGTTGTCATGGGCTGTGCTGCCTTAATCGATTTTAGAGGCTAAATTTGAAATTTTAGATAAGTATAGCAATTCTATTCCATTTGTGAATGAGATTTTTTTCGGGTTTTGAGAAATTTCCGCAAAAATTGTGTAAAGTAATCTTAACATCCTTAATTGCATTGCCTTCGCAGGAGCCAAGAGCCAACTATGACACCAGAACTAATTTTTAATGCCGGTAATCTGTTCGTTGTGCCTTTCTGGGCAATTATGATTTTATTACCAAACTGGGGAATTACTCGAAAAGTGATGAATTCCTTCATTCCGTTTGCAGTGCTCGCCGCTTTGTACATATATTTGTTTGGTAGCAGTCTGACTGCGGAAAATGCGGCAGCTTTGTCGAATCCCAAACTAGCAGATATTGCTAAGTTTCTGGGGGAGGAAACGGCGGCGGCTACGGGATGGATACATTTTTTAGTGATGGACTTGTTTGTCGGGCGCTGGATTTATTGGGAAGGACAGCGGACAGGAGTTTGGACGGTTCATTCTTTGGCTTTGTGTTTTTTTGCTGGGCCGATGGGATTGCTTTCTCATATTGTAACTGCTTGGATTACTGAAAGGTTTTTCCCGAATTCTGAGGCTGCGGAAACTGTTACTTCATCGGTTTAGGCAGAGGGTTTTTAATACCTTGGATGTTAATCATTCATAAAAAAATTTGGTAAGTGGGAAACTCAGTCCCTTTAGTTAGTAGGGTGCGTCAGGGCTGAATGTGACGACCAAAGACTAAAAATTTTTCCCCTGACGCACCCTACAATAACTATAAGTACGGGTGAACTCGCGGCTAGAGAATATTAAGAATTGGCTAGGGGTAGCACTAAACGAGCGACAATTAAATTATTTTCTAACATTTCTATAGAAAAGTTTCCCCCCATTAAGCCTACCACTCGCTGACAAATTAAGAGATTTTGCACGATCGACCTATTGGAACTAGAAACCGCTAATATATCGGGTTCGGAATCGCCGTTGAAGGCAGCAATTAACTGTCGATCGCACGCGCCGCTATCGATCACAGACAATTCTAGCCAATCTTCCCCCAACAACTCAGAGCGAATCTCAATCTTGGCGCCCACAGCAGAGCGCCTGCAAGCCGTCGCCAGCAATTCGCACAGGATCAAATCGAGCTTGATACAGTCCCCGCGAACGCTCAAAGTCTGCCCCGCAGGCATCGACACAGCAGTTTCTCTGTGCACTTCCAGCAAGACTTTCGACTGTTTGACCAGGGGGGCCGTTCGATCGAGCGATCGCCTCAGCCAAGCGCTCACAGGCACCGCATCTTGTGCGAATTGCAGCCGCCAATGTTCCTGTTTCAGCAGCAAATGAGTTGACCCCAAAGCATTGCCCATTTGCCGCAAAACCTGTTGGTAGCGCAAAATTTTCAGAGCATCCTTTTGTTCCTTCGCCGACTGCAAAATCGACTGACTCAACTCCCCCAACTCCTTCACCCCCGCTCCCACAGTGCGGTAAAACTCCTCAAAACGGCGCTGTTTGTACCAGTTGAGCAACTCCAGATCCTTTCGCTGCGACTCCTGGATCGATTGCACCGCCAAATACCTGCGCCACCAAGCCAACTGAGACGCCATTGAGCTGAGTAAACTCACCGACAACTCCGACCACTGGCGGCCCGGAGCGTCCGCAGCCACCACAATGCCCGCCGGAGCGTGTTCTGGGGCAGTCCGCAGCGCCACCGTCATAATCTCCCCAATTCCCGGACTGCGTAGCCACCGCTTCGTCGCCAGTTGCAGTTGGCTCGTGTTCTGTTGCAGCACCCCGCTAGCAGCCAGGGTTTGTTGGATCAAAGCATCTGTTTGGACAGGAATCACCGCCTCGGGATTGATGGCAAATACGGGATTGGCAGCTACCGTCGCCACGATGGAACCTTCCTCCTCACCGGGATTCCAAGTAATTACGGCTACTAAAGGACAGGAAATTGTCTGGGAAACGTGTTGAGCAAAGTTACGATCGAGCTTTTGTAGCGGCAACTCTGGGAACATCGTCGGCGAAGCAGCAGATATCTCTTGCTCAGATTGCTCATCAGGAGAATGGTGCAAAACCGCCAAACCCGATTTGAGCGATCGCTCAAATTGCTGATATTTGTCGATTGCCGAACTCTGCTGCCACGAATGCAGGATCAATCCGAGTTGTTCGCCCACTAGCCGAACTAATTCTTGCTCCGATCGCCTCCAAGTGCGAGTTGCACTGTGCCCGACAACCAGCAAACCCTCGATCGATTTGCGATTGGCGATTTTCGATTTGAGATTGGGGTTTTCTCCCTCGGACTTTTTCGCCCTAGTGCTCGATGCCAACAGCGATCGCACCCCAGCTTCCCCCAACACATCCCGCCAAGCGCCCAACCGCCCATCTTCCTCCCAATTTTCAATAGCTAGAGGTACACTTTCTTGCAACAGCCCCACGTCAGCCACATCGAGGGCGTTGAGTGGCGACGGCACTGGCCTGCGATTGCGGGGCAGATTTTGGCAGACAATTTCAAAGCGATTTTGTTCTTCGCCGTACAGCAGCAGCAAAAAGTATTCGCATTTGAGCCGATCGCACAACTGTTCGGCGGTATTTTTCAAAGTCGCCTCCCAGTCAGCATCGCTGTAGATGGCGTGAGCTATTCCAGCAGTTAAATCTCGATCGATCTCAGTTTGTTGAATTTTCTCCTCCATCTCCGACATAGGAGCCGTCAGAGCCACTAACTGCGCCACTCCCCGCAGGTAATGCTTTTCATTATCTTGCCAAATCCGGGGCTCGCCGGCTTCGACTGCCAAAAATCCCAACAATTCCCCTTCCGAAACAATCGGCGCAGCCAACAGAGAGCGAGCGCGGATTTGCTGCATCAACCGTCCCGTCAGCTCAGTTTTCAGAGAACTTTGAGATTCACCGATCCAAACCATTTCTTCCCGGCCCAAAGCCTGATAAAATTCGCCCAAGTCTTGGACGGTGATGCCCGAAGCCGCTCGGCCCGGCCCGCCCAAACCCGGAGTAACTTCGCGGTTGCTGACTCGGCGCCAAAAATAGCGTCGCTCTCGCTCGAACCAATAAACATTGGTGCGTGTCGGCTCGATAAATTCATGAGTTTGTTCGACCACCGCTTGCAAGTATTGGTCGAGCGATCGCAATTCCCCCAACTGCGAAATCAGCGCAAAAAGAGACTCGTCTGGGTGTTTAACTTGTTGTCGCTGCCAGTCTTTTTCTATTTGGTAAAGAGCAGTTGCCAGCGCTCCAAATACGATCGCCAACTGCGTTTTTTCCCCCGACTTTGGCGACGATCCCCACAGGTCTGTTCCGAGCAAAATCACGCCGTAGCAGCGGTCTTTGTAGCGCAGCGGAAACAGAGTCGTGCCTTGAATATTGAAAGTTTGAGCTGCTTTGCGCCATTCTCCGGCTCGGTTTTCCGATCGCAAATCCGGGACTCCCACCGGCCGGAGCTGAATCACCACTTGTTCGAGCAAATCCCCCGGAGTGAGAGCAAAGCGCTGTTTGAGAAAAGACGAGTCGCCGTTAGGAGTTATGCCACCTTTCCCGAACAATCTGTGGGCCTGTCGATCGTACAACCCGATCCAAATCAACCGCCAGTCAAATTCCGCTTGCAAGTAACCGAGTGTGGTCGAAAGTAGCACTTCAACATTCTCCTCTTCTCGGAGAGTCAGGAGAACGCGCTCTAGGGTCGCGATTTGTTCGTCTAAATCCTTTGGTCTTTGCTGCTGCCCCATTTCCAAGCTTCCCCGCACCTTGTCTAATTTAAAATTACTAACTTAAAAATTCAAAAAATTAAAATGCCAAAGAGTCAACTTATAATATAATCGTCTCACTTATCCTTCAGTCTCAAACATTGGATAAAGTCGATCGAAGTTGAAGTAACAACCTCACCTTCACTGTCTGCTCGTGAATATTTTTATTTCCATTCTCCTTTCTAATTTGTAAATTGCCCCAGTACAAATCATTGGATATTTATCAATCAAGTGTACGCCCGCTGTTGTTTTCCGTATTGAAAACCGATGCCGAGTGGCTGCACAACCGCACTCTCCAAGTTCTCGAACTCGCAGCCAGAACCCAGTCAAACCCCGCCACCAGCCAAATGCTCTCTCGATTGCAGAAATCTTTGGGAGTCCAAGATTCTCGCCTCGAACAATCTTTGTGGGGACTGAGCTTTAACAATCCTGTCGGCTTGGCCGCCGGATTTGATAAAAACGGCGTAGCTGCTGACATTTGGGCAAATTTTGGCTTTGGCTTTGCCGAACTTGGCACTGTCACTTGTCAACCACAGCCGGGAAACCCCCAACCTCGCTTGTTTCGCTTGACTCAGGACAGTGCAGCCCTCAACCGCATGGGATTTAACAATCAAGGAGCCGCGGCAATGGCGGCCCGGTTTCAGGCAGCACAGAAAAAGTCCCCACTCGATGCCCAGCGCCCCATGCCTCAGTCTCCCTTCCCCTTGGGCATCAATCTCGGTAAATCTAAGGTAACACCGTTAGAGCAGGCAGCAGCCGACTATTTGGAGAGTTTTAAGCTGCTGAAAGATTGGGGCGACTATTTTGTAGTCAACGTTTCATCTCCGAATACGCCTGGGTTGCGATCGCTCCAAGATGCTGCTGGGCTTAGCACAATTTTGGAAATTTTGCAACAAGAAAATCAGGGAATCAAGCCAATTTTAGTCAAGATTGCGCCGGATTTGGAGTCCGAGGCGATCGTATCAATCCTTGACTTAGCAAAAACCTACCAACTAGCAGGAATTATCGCCACAAATACCACCATCCGCCGCGACGGATTGAAAACACAAATATTGCGAGAAACAGGCAAACCAATCGCCGAAGAAGCCGGGGGAATTAGCGGGCTTCCTGTGCGGGAGCGATCGACAGAAGTAATCCGATTTATCTGGCAATATACAAAAGGCGAATTGCCCATAATTGGAGTTGGCGGCATTTTCACCGCCGAAGATGCTTGGGAAAAAATAGCCGCTGGTGCAAGTTTAATTCAAGTTTACACCGGTTGGGTTTACGAAGGGCCTTGGATGGTGCGTCGGATTCTCCAAGGTTTGCTGCAAAAGTTGGAAGAAAAAGGATTTAATTCGATTTCTGAGGCAGTAGGTTCGGAAAATATTAAGTAGCAAATATGGACACAACAATATTGTGTCTTTGGGGCGGATTGATAGCAACCGCCAAAACGGTTGATATAAATAAAAGTTTGATATTGGGAATTGGGCGAAGCCCAGGGATGAGGCATTGAGTCCCATCCGATTGGGAAATGGGAAAGCCTGTACTATAAAAAGCACAGGCGAGAGATTAGAAATTGGATGTTAAAACTTAAAGATTCATCGCAATCGGGCATAATACCAGTGTTTATTACCAATAACCAATAACCCAAAAATTTACTTGGGTTTAGAAAGTCCTGCCAGCGACCAAGTTAGACTCACCATCATTAAGCGTGCTAGAGCCTTCAAACCATCTTCACCGTGATTTTCAAATGCTTGAGACTCGGTTTGAGAATTATCATTTTCTGGCAAGTCTTGAGGGGCTGACGCTGGTTTTTCAAACTCCGCTTTCTCACAAGATTCCTCAAGACTGACTTGTGACTGATGATTTTCTTTTTCTCTCATTTTATGAGTCACCTCCTTGAGTTACTGCATACATAACCCATACTACAAATATAAATTGTTTGTTTCCGGCATTTGGCGATCGAAGTTTTCTTACATGGCGATCGTAATCAGCAAGTGACGTGATACCCATCACTTAATTGTTATTTTTACTTACTAGCGATGTTTTCACAAATCTGCTACAGTTAATACCTAACAATCAATTTGACGCTCAGTGACATCAAATTTAAACTAAGCCTCGGAAAAGTCAGAAAAAACTAAGAAAATAAAGGTGTAGAGCTGATGGGAATTTATCTCGATACTGCAATTGTAGCAGAAGCAAAAGAAGCGAGCCAGTTCGGCTGGCTTTCGGGAATTACTACTAATCCTACCCTCCTGGGAAAAAGCGATTTATCTCCCGATGTGACGCTCACACAACTGGCGAAACTTATTCCGGGGGAAGTGTATTATCAGCTAACTGCATCTGATTTTGATGGCATGGTAGCAGAAGGAAAAGCGGCTTTTACATTAATTGGACAGCAAACAGTGTTGAAAGTTCCAGCAACGGCGGTGGGTTTTCAAGCAGTAGCGCATTTGTCACCGGAAATTCCTTGCGCGGTGACGGCGATATACAGCGCATCACAAGCAGTTGTTTCAGCAGAAGCGGGGGCCAAATATGCGATCGCCTACGTGAATCGCGCCACCAGATTGTTGGGAGACGGTTTTGCCTTAGTCCAAGATATGGCAGATGTCTTGAAGAAAAGTAATACTGAGATTTTGGCAGCTAGCATTAAATCACCCTCCGAAGCGGTAAAAACTTTATTAGCTGGCGCACATCATTTGACATTGCCTTTTGATGTATTGCAAGCAATGACTGTTCACGAATTATCGCAGCAAACTGTTGATGAATTTGCCAAAAACGGGCGGGGAATATGAGCTTGGCTATCTTGTATGCTGTGAGTAAGATCCGGGGATATTTAAACTTGTCCTTTTAACACCAAGACTTATGACAATTACTCGCGTCTCTGTTGACTCAGCAGGCAATCAGGCGAACAACTGGTCTGTACGCCCCTCCATCTCAGCCGACGGGCGGTTTGTGGCGTTTGAATCATCTGCCTCCAACCTAGTGCCGGGGGACGCTAACAATAACATCGACATCTTCCTGCGGGACTTGTCAACCAACACCACCACCCGCGTCTCTGTAGACTCAGCAGGCAATCAGGCGAACGGCTGGTCCTCCCAGCCCTCCATCTCAGCCGACGGGCGGTTTGTGGCGTTTTATTCGGATGCCTCCAACCTAGTGCCGGGAGATACCAACAATCTCGGTGACATCTTCGTGCGAGACTTGTTAACCAATACAACTACCCGCGTCTCTGTTGACTCAGCAGGCAATCAGGGAAACCTTGTTTCCTCCGATCCCTCCATCTCAGCCGACGGGAGGTTTGTGGCGTTTCAATCTCAGGGCTCCAACTTAGTGCCGGGGGACACTAACAATACAAACGACATCTTTCTGCGGGACTTGTTGACGAATACCACCACCCGCGTCTCTGTTGACTCAGCAGGCAATCAGGCCAACAGTGACTCCTACTACCCCTCTATCTCAGCCGACGGGCGGTTTGTGGCGTTTTCTTCAAATTCCTCCAACCTCGTGCCGGGAGACCCTAACTATCGCTACGAAATCTTCGTGCGGGACTTGTCAACCAATACCACCACCCGCGTCTCTGTAGACTCAGCAGGCAATCTGGGGAACGGCTACTCCTACACCCCCTCCATCTCAGCCGACGGGCGGTTTGTGGCGTTTGTATCTGATGCCACTAACCTCGTGCCGGCGGATGATACTAACAATAGCCCAGATGTCCTCGTGCGGGACTTGTCAACCAATACCACCACCCGCGTCTCTGTAGACTCAGCAGGCAATCTGGCGAACAGTGACTCCTACATCCCCTCCATCTCAGCCGACGGGCGGTTTGTGGCGTTTTTATCTGATGCCTCCAACCTCGTGCCGGGGGACACTAACAATACCGCTGACATTTTCATGCGGGACTTGTTAACCAATACCACCACCCGCCTCTCTGTAGACTCAGCAGGTAATCAGGGAAACGCCTCCACCCAAGACTTCGCCAGCCCCTCCATCTCAGCCGACGGGCGGTTTGTGGCGTTTCCATCATCTTCCTCCAACCTCGTGCCGGGAGACACTAACAATCACAGCGACATTTTTGTTTCTAACACCCCCAGCACTCCAGGTGGCAGCAATAACCCTCCAAACGTCATCAACGGCACTCCCGGCAACGACAACCTGACAGGCACGAATGGCAGCGATAACATCAACGGTTTGCGGGGCAATGATATCCTGATCGGGGGCGGCGGCAGCGACAACCTATCTGGCGGCAAAGGTTTTGACACCCTCAACGGCGGCTTGGCCAACGATAATCTCGTCGGCGGCGCAGGCAACGATGTATTTGTTTTAGGTGCGGGATTGGGAATTGATACAATCTCTGATTTCGCCAACTCTCAAGATACCATTCAATTAATCAATGGCTTGACCTTCGGACAACTATCAATTTCCCCTGGAACTAACGGCACATTAATTAGAGTAGCCAGCAGCGGTGAAGTTTTAGCTTCTTTGACAGGCGTTGCTCCCAATTTTATTGGCTCTGAAGATTTCATCTCGGTCTAGAGATGGTAAACTGTCCTTTGTTAAATCACTTTTAATCAGGGAACATGATTAAACTTGGCAAACTATCCCTCGCATTAGTAGGCACATTTATTGCAGTTTTGCAACCAGCATTTACCGCTAATTCACAAGAAAGCAACAGCGAATTTAGCAAACTTCAATCCTTATTAGAAGCCAAAAAATGGTACGAAGCAGATCAAGAAACAGTCTCTCTGATCCGTAACAACCCCGCCAATCTGTCTTGTCCGAACCTCCGCGCGATCGATCAAATGTGGATGCAATCGAGCAACGGAAAATATGGATTGACTCCACAGTTAGAGATTTGGCAGAAAGTGGGCGGTTCTAGCTGTCGCACTTGCGAAGGTCAAATTCAAGATTTTAGCAAGCAAGTAGGATGGAACATGAGCTCGCAAGTAAGTCCTATACCAGGGGAGTTTCCAGCCCAGTATCCCACTGTTGCTTCATTAAGTTGGCAAAGTTATGTTGACAGCGATAAAAGCATAACTAGGTACAGTCTTTTTGCTGGCGCGCAGACATGGCAAGCGTGGAGGGTTACAGAATTTAACTTGTTTTCTACTTTTGCCAATTGTGGCAAGTAACAGTTGTAGGGCGGGCAATGCCCAGACTTCCACGTCGGAGTCGGGATGGGATTTCTCACTCGCCTCGACTCTTCAATCTAAAATCTAAAATCTAAAATAGTAAAATTATGGCATTCGCCAAATCTTAATAGTGCGATCGGGACTGGCGCTCACAAAAGTCTTGCTATCTCTGGAAATAGCAATAGAACTCACAAACTGACTGTGACCAGAAAGACTGCTTCTTTCTTTTCCGGTCTTCAAATCCCAAACTATAATATCTCCGCCCCCGCTGATCAAAGTGCGGCTGTCCGGGCTAAAGGCGATCGTCCTCACCCAGTCCGAATGCCCTTTAAAAGTGCGGGTGCGCTTCCCGTCTTGCACGTTCGACAAACGGATCGTATTGTCGGTGCTAGCACTAGCCACACTTTGCCCGTTCGGGCTAAAAGCCACAGCAGTAACCGGGCCCCGGTGACCTGTGATAATTCTTCTGACTTCTCCGGTGCCGAGATTCCACAAACGCACAGTCTTGTCCTGGCTGCCGCTAGCGAGAGTTTTACCGTCCCGGCTCCAAGCGATCGCGTTTACTCCTCCGGCGTGGCCGCTCAAAGTCCGCAACCTGCTCCCGGTTTTGACATTCCACAAGCGAATAGTTTTGTCATCGCTGCCACTAGCGAGAGTTTGACCGTCCCTGCTAAAAGCGATGGAGTTGACGGCGGCTGTGTGAGCGGGAATCGTCCGCATCCGTCGCCCCGTCTTCAAATCCCAGAGAATCACATTCTTGTCGCCGCCGCCGCTGGCCAAAATCGAGCTGTTCGGGCTCACCGCCAGCGTGTTGACCGATTTTTTAGAATGCACCGAATTGAGAGTCCGCACCAGCCGTCCCGTCCTCACATTCCAAATTCTAATCGTCCCAAAGCTTGCGCTCACCAAAGTTTGACCGTCCGGGGACAGGGCGATCGCATTTACACTCCCGACATTATCCAAACTTCTTTGCAAAAAATGAGTGGTAGGTAAAGTCGAAAGCAGCCACACCGGGTTTGCCGGAAACACCCCGTAACGCAGCGAACCGTAAATTTGGGACGCGCCAATACTCACCATCAAAACAGCCGTGCCCGCCAGCAACTTCTTTTTCCAATCAAAAACATCTTTTTCGGTCTTGTTCAATCCCGAATTCAGAGGTCTGAGGCGGTTTATGGAACTCTGCTTCTTCGCCCCAGACGCCCCGGCAGTTGCGCGAATTTTAGTTTGCCCCGTCGTCGGCAACTGAGTCGGCACCTGAGTTTCTGCGCCGTCGAGATTAATTTCCTCCAAGCACTGCAAAACCATCTGGGGACTTTGAGGTCGATTCCCCGGAAAAGGCGCCATCAGATAATCGATCACATTAGCCACGGAGTCGGAAACTTGAGGAGCTCCTTTGCGCCACATTAATCTGCCCGTGCGCGGATTCTCTGGAAACGCAGTCGGCGGCTTTCCAGTCAGCAAATAAACAAAAGTGCGCCCCAGAGCAAAAAAATCTGACTGCGGAACAGCCTTGCCATTAGTTTGTTCCGGCGGCGTGTAGCCGGGAGAAACAATACCAGTTACATTTTGCCCCTGCCCCACCTTAGCGAAATAAGTCGCCGACACTTCCCGAGCAGTCCCGAAGTCAATCAGCACTAACTGCCCGTTTGGCTTGCACATAATATTGTGCGGCTTGATATCCCGATGGAAATAGTTGAGGCGGTGAACTTGGTCTAAAATTTCCGACAGTTGTTTGAGCCAGTTCACAGCTTGTTCTTGACTGATCGGGCGGCCCCGATGTTTCAGCCAGTCTTGCAAATTGGCCCCAGCAATTTTCTCCATCACCAGACAGTGAAAAGACTCTGTGCTGTGAGCGGGCGTAAATATAAAATAACCGTCGCGATCGACTTTTGGAATACCTGGATGTCTGAGCCTGACCAATACGTCAGCTTCTTGCTTAAACAGTTCTACAGCTTTGGGATGTTCTTTGAGCAGGACTTTGAGCACTCTTCGGGCGCCGTTGTCGTCCACTTCAAATGTTCTGCCAAAGCCGCCGCCTCCGAGAGGCGCGACTAGCCGATATCGACCTTGCAACAAAAGTTCTGACCCGCAGTGGATACACGCGGATTTGCCAGAGTTGGCTGGATCGGAGGGATTCGGGCATTTGGGATTGAGGCAATAACTCACAGAAGCCACATAACCCTGATTGAGGTTGCTCTATCAAGTTTTACTTTGACACTGCTCTACAAAAGTTGGCTAAACTTATCTAAGCTTCACCATTCAACTAGAAGTATTTTCTAGAGGGTCTGATTCCTGCTTCTGCCAAGAGAGTCGGCTCTTACTTGTCCACAGGCGTAAATTCGGGTGGAGCAGCACCCTATTTTTGAAGTCTCTACAACTATTTATTATTGTGGAAGCTTTTAGCCATTGTTTAACCATTATTTTCAACCAATTTAACGAATCGTGGTCTCCCGTTCGACCTTTTTATAGGCTGGTCAGTTTTAAATCGACCCTCGTCTACTGTGTCCACTCTTGGTGAGTGAGATTTTTGATTCAGCTTGCGTTACTTGCCTTGACAAGATTACTCAAGCCGCATTAGAGGTGTCTTCTCTAAAATCGTTAATTCCGGTATGGCATACCGTATTTGATTAGTCCTCTTTATCTAGTTCGGTTTTTGTTCAAATACGAGTTTTCCTAGACGGCAACACCGTGTTTGTAGGACGACGTACTCAACAATAAGAGTACGAGGTTTTACGTTGTCTAGTTAGACTGCTACACAAAACTTGGCTAAACTTATTTAAGTCTCACCATTCAATCAGGATTGATCCTGAAGGGTCTGCTTCCTGTTTCACCCAAGGGAGTCGGCTCATTCTTGTCCACAGGCGTTAATTCGGGCGGAGCAACGCCCTAATTGATGTAATTTTAGTTGAAGCTTTTAGCCATGAGTCATCCAATATTTTCAACCAATTTAACGAAACGCGGACTCCCGTTCGACCTTGTAACAGGCTGGTCAGTTTTGACTTGCACGCTCGGTTTACTCTCCCAGATAATTAAGCCTTTGTTTTCGGCACTGATGTCATCATACCGCCCAGAATGTTAACCATTCAAGTTAAGTATGACTAATTTTAGTAAACTTTTTGGCTATGCAAGTCCAACTCAATTTTCAACTTATGACGATCGTAGCACACCTAGTAAAAGACTCATGAGCACCCTTGATTGAAATCTTGCAGCGTCTCTGAAGTCAAGGGAGGCTTTAGTCTGGCTTGACTTCAGCATCCCGTGTTTTTGTATAACCGGGGGCACTGCGATCGAACGATCGAGTTGAGGCCAAAGGTTTTGTTGTTTCTCACAGCCGATCGAGGTCACAAATCCCTGATGACAGCACATAATTTACAAACAGACCAGAACTAATAACGAGAGAGCAGGCACATTTCAATTGTACGATCGCAACCACCAATCTCGAAGAAATAAGTGAGAGTGGGCGAGGGGGAGAGTGGGCGAGTGAGGGAGTGGGCGAGTGAGGGAGTGAAAAAATCTGCCTTCTTCCCTCTTCCCTCTTCCCTCTTCCTTCCCGATAAGAAAGCCTTTTAAACAAGTCCCTCAATTACCGGATGGAAGTAGAACGCCAGCGCCAAAACCGTATAAGCTGCCAAGAGCAAAGTACCTTCGAGCCAGTTAGAGTTGCCGTCAGAACTGATAGAATTGGCGATCAGCACCGACACCGCAACCGCTACAAGTTCAAACGGGTTGAAATTCAAGTCCATCGGTTTGCCCAAGACAAAACCTGCCAAAACCAACACCGGGGCAACAAACAAAGCAATTTGCAAGCTCGAACCCACGGCCACAGAAACCGACAAATCCATTTTATTTTTCATCGCCACCGTCACCGCCGTCGTATGTTCGGCCGCATTGCCAATAATCGGCACTAAAATCACCCCGGTAAACAGTGATGTCAGCCCCAAACGCGCCGTCGCTTCTTCGAGAGTACCCACCAACAGTTCCGACTCGACAGCTACCATCAGGGTACAGGCCAACAGCACCCCAATCCACAGTGGCAGATTGACTTTGTGGTCAGGACTGTCTGGTGCTAAGTTATTTTCGGCTAAATCTTCCAGCATTTCTATTTCTGCCACCCCTGCGTCGTACAGATAACTGTGGGTTTTCATCGAAAACAGCAGCGTCAGCACGTAGACGACAATCAGGACTATAGCAACAGCGCTAGAGAGGTTCTGCATAGTTTGCGGAGGGATGCCAATAGAGGTGGCATTAACTGCAGTTGGCACCAAAATGGCAATCACGGCTAAGTTCATCGCTGAAGCATTCAACCGGGCGACTGTCGGCTGAAAATCTTGTTCTTTGTAGCGCAAGCCGCCCAGCAGCATCGCCAATCCCATCACCAGCAGCAGGTTGCTCATAATTGAACCGGTGATGCTGGCTTTGACAACATCTATTAGTCCGGCGTTGAGGGCGACGATGCCGATAATCAGTTCCGTGGCATTTCCGAAGGTAGCGTTCAGCAAACCCCCCAAATTGGCACCGAGGACGACGGCGATTTCTTCGGTGGCCGTCCCCATCCACGCGGCTAGGGGGATGATGGCTAAAGCCGAGGTGACGAAGATTGTGGAGGATTCCCAGCCGAGAAAGTGTCCGGCGATGGAAACCGGGATAAATAACAGCAGGCTGGAAATAATGGTATTTGTGTTTAGCATTTAGATTCTCAAAAGCTGCCAACCGTCAATCATAGCCTGTGACCAAATGAAAAAAAGGGTGAGGGTGAGGGATTTAGGTGTTCGCTGAAAGCTGGGGGCGGAGGATCCTCTTCTGCAAGCTTCGCTAACGGGCGATCGCTGCATGGCGGCTTTCACTGATGTGACAAACTAAGAGAGGGATTTGTTTAGCCGATCGATTCAATGGATTTTTGTATTCGGTTAGCTTCCTTAGAAGACATTCCTAAGCTGACAACTTTAATTCCTGATTCTGCTAGAGCTTGTGCCTGCAGGGTACTACACTTCAGAGCAGATTGAAGGCGCACTGGGCAAAGCCTTTGGGGTTGACAGTCAACTGATTCTAGACCAAACATACTTTGTTGCTGAGAACAATCACCAAATTGTTGGTTGCGGTGGTTGGAGTAAACGTAAAACGCTTTATGGAGGTGATTCAGGCAAAAATAATCCAGAAGACAGCCTCCTCAACCCAGACAGCGACTCGGCAAAGATTCGTGCATTCTTTGTTCATCCAGCATGGGCAGGGCGAGGAATTGGAAGTCAGATTATGCGAGTATGCGAACTGGCTGCTGAGCGTGCTGGATTTAAGGAAGTTGAGATGATTGCGACGCTGGCGGGAGAGCCATTTTACACAAAATTTGACTATCGGGCGATCGAGCGGTTTGAAATTTCTCTCCCAAACAGTCAGTTTCTCCCCGTTGTCCGTATGTTTAAGAGCTTGGAGCGCAGCCCGTAAAATATGAGGCATAATAAAATCAGTTTCGGTTAAATGCGATGGTAAATCAATGAGATGACAAAAAAAGCCAATAATTATCAGCCATGTCAATAAAAGTAGAAGTCGTCCCGCACGATCCAAATTGGCGAAGCGCCTTTGAAAGTGAGTCGAAACTGATTGCACTTGCACTTAGGGACAATGTGGTTGCTATACATCACATTGGTAGCACAGCGATTCCACAAATTCATGCAAAGCCGATCGTCGATATGTTAGTTGAGGTTAAAGATATTCTTAAAATCGATACACATAGTTCAGAAATGGAGGCATTAGGTTATCAAGCAATGGGTGAGTTTGGGATATCCGGTCGTCGTTATTTTCGCAAGGGTAGAACCCACCACATTCACAGTTTTGAAGTTGGTTCACCGCAGATAGAGCGCCATTTAGCGTTTCGAGATTATATGATTACCCATTCTGAAGCCGCGCAGGAATACAGCGAACTAAAGAGAAAACTTGCCCAAAAATACCCTGATAATATTCAGGCGTACATGGACGGAAAAGATGGGTTCATTAAAGCAATGGATCTGAACGCTGCAAAGTGGCGAGCATCTCATTAAAATTATGATATTGGAACTGGCAATTCTTGATTTTAAACCTAATATGACGGGAGCAACATAACATATGAGTGATATCGGTTTCACACACATCGCACTGCCCGTTTCTGATGTCGATCGCACTATCGAATTCTACTCCAAGTATGCTGGAATGCTGGTCGTTCACCGCCGCATCGATGCAGAAGCTGGTGTTGCTGTAGTCTGGCTTTCCGATCGCACTCGCCCTTTTGTAATTGTGCTAATTCAAACAGACTCCGTACATCCCGTTCTGTCTCCCTTGGCACACCTGGGAGTAGGTTGCAAAAGCCGCGAATATATGGACGAACTCTGCGACAAAGCACGTCAAGAAGGCGTATTGCTTGAAGAACCAAAAGATTCTGGATATCCGATCGGCTACTGGGCTTTTTTGCGAGACCCAGACGGTCACACGCTGGAACTATCCTACGGGCAAGAAATCGGATTTACAGTGGAGGATGCTACTTAAAGTTATAATAAACAAATCGCCCTCCAAACCCGATCGTTTCTCATCGGGAAATAGACTGGAGAATCAAGTCAGGAACCTCAGCCTAAAGGCATGAGGCTTGGAAGAGAAATCTAACAAGCCGTTCTGACCAGCCTAAGTCCGCAAGCGGACTATGTTTTTTGAGTCACGATACCGGAGAATGCGTAGCTAGTTTTCCGCTCTATCGCTCAAGGTTAAACAGTTCTAAGGTCACTGGAACAGTGCTTTGGGCCTAACAAGCTCACTAAACTTTGGCGAAGCTAACGTTACCCAAAAATGGGATGGAGACAACCATATCTCCAATGGAGGGGCAACCATACCCCTCCGCTCCGAAAGGGGTTTTGATTTAATGTAAAGCCGTCCTGGAAGGACGGGGTTTCTAACCCAGCAATTTTGATGACTGCAGCAATCATCGCACCACCCAGAAAAGAATCACCCCTTCTGTTTGAGGGACTCACTTGGAGAGAGTTCAAAGCAGTTGAGCAATTGTTAGACCGTCCAGGATATCGACTTTCTTTCCTGGATGGAGTTTTGGAGATTAAACTAATGCCTGGAGAACCCCACGAAACCGTTAAAGAAAGAATTGGTGCATTGTTGGAGCTTTACCTGCTGATGGCGGGGTTTGACTTTACTCCAACTGGCTCAATGACTCTGGAAAGTGAAACGGGTAAAGTCAAGCGAGAGGCCGATAAATCTTATAAACTTGCTCCCGGTCGTAGGCTACCCGATTTGGCGCTCGAAATCGTGTTTTCCAGTGGCGGGCTCGACAAGCTGGAGGCATACAAGCGGCTGAAAATTCCTGAAGTGTGGTTCTGGGAAGATGGATTGTTAGAGGTTTATTACCTGCGGGGAGAGGGCAATACACTTCATTATGAAAAGGTTTCCAGTAGTGAGGAAGTGAAAGGGATCGATTTGGATTTGTTGTTGCGCTGCATCAATATGGTGAATCATGTTGATGCAGTTAAGACTTTTCAACAGGCACTCCAAAAATAGCTGGGATTAAGAGACTTCTCCAAAAAAGCAGGTTTTGAACAGGCAGGATGCCTGTTCCACGATAATTATGGGAGATGTCTAATAGATCATCGCGCACCCTTTAACCACCTCTGTTTGCATCTCAATATCCGCAACAAGCAATGGAAAATACCAAATGACACAAGTTGTAATTGTCGGATCGGGGCCAACTGGTGCGGCACTTGCTTTGCTGCTGGTAAAACGAGGTATTCGCACAACATTGATTGAGGCTGCAAAAGATTCGTATCGAGTGTTTCGCGGTGAAGGATTGATGCCCAGCGGATTGGATGCGATCGCACAAATGGGCTTATCCACTGTGCTAGAAGGTGTTCCACACCGACAAATTGATGCCTGGGAGTTCGTTGTGGGCGATCGGCAGTTATTTCGAGTTGATGAGCCAATGGGGTCAAATCGACCTTGTACGCTGGTATCGCAACCGCCTTTGCTAGAAACACTAATTTCAGAAGCTAAGTTGCATCCAGAGTTTGAATTTATCTCAGGTGTTCCCGTAAAAGATTTACTGTACAGGGACGATCGCATTGCGGGTGTAAAGTTAGGAGATGGGCGAGAGATTCCTGCTGCACTTGTGATTGGTACAGATGGTAGAAACTCGGTTGTACGACAACGTGCAGAATTAGAGTTAGTAAAACAGCAGAAGAGTATTGATGTTCTGTGGTTTAAACTTGCCGCTCATCCTCGGTTTGTGGCTGATAATGTATTTTATTCCATCCTGAATGGCGGTAGCGGATTCAGTGTTTTTCATGGGGCAGAATCAGGAAAACTTCATCTGGCTTGGGTGCTATCGGCAGATGACAAAACGGATTGGAAACACACAGACTGGGCAGAAACTTTCGCATCGCTATCTCCTGGGTGGATGGCAGAACATTTCCGCAAGTGTGCCGATACAATCGAATCTCCGATGCGATTATCTGTTGTAGTTGGTCGCTGTCCGCGCTGGCATCGACCAGGAATCCTACTTTTGGGGGATGCGGCACATCCCATGTCTCCGGTTCGCGCTCAAGGAATTAACATGGCGTTCCGCGATGTAATTGTTGCCGCCAATCACCTTGTACCTTTATTGAAAGCAGGGGCTAATTCCGAGGATATTGACTTAGCATTATCGCGGATTCAGGCAGAACGGGAACCGGAAATTATTCGCGCCCAAAAACTTCAAGCACAAGAAGCGTGGAAAGGCGAACAACTACGAAAAAATGGATTATTGCGTTTATTGATGATGCAAGCTGCTCCGTTTTTGGGTGAAAAAATTAAACAATTTTGGGTAAAAAAACAGTATGAATTGCGTCAAGGAGTAACAGATGTAAAATTGGTTGTGTAAAATGAGGAAATTGAAACCTGACTTACCCGTCCCAACCAAAGAAACCGGGTTTTTACCTTTTCTGCGATGCTCTAATATCAATTCCGGTTGTATCGGAATGATTAAACCACAGAGGGCACAGAGGACACAGAGAAAGAGAAGAGAGAGATAATAATTCCGATGTTAACGGATTTGATATAACCGAGTATTTTTGCGAAAAATCCGGTTTCTGACTACCCGTCCGTCTAGGACTATAAAACTTAGGAGAAAATTGTATGCGATCGACAACTATCAAAGGACCGATCGGCACTATTCACATCATCGAAGCCAGCCCGCCTGTGACGGCTGGGGAGTCGGAGCCTTTACCGGTGGTATTCGTGCACGGTATGACGGTTTCTGCGAGCATCTGGGATGCCCAGCTTGCCCATGTCGCCCGTACCCGACGCGCGATCGCCCTTGATATGCGGGGACACGGCGATTCTGCACCGCCGGAGGACGGCAACTATGCGCCCGCCTCCTGTGCAGCGGATGTTTTGGCGGTAGTAGATGGGCTGGGACTCGATCGAGTGGCGATCGTCGGGCACAGTTTCGGTGCTTGTATTGCCCTCGCCACAGCAGCCGCCGCACCGCAGCGCATCGCGCAGTTGATCCTGGCAGACCCACCTGGAGACTTTACCAAGGTGCCTGGAGAGGTGCACGAGGAACGCATCGTCCCCTACCAGAGGGCTCTGGAGACGGAGGATTGGCGGGCTGCTGTGGAAACCAGCTTCAATGAGGCGCTGACAGGAAGCAGGGCCCAGACGCGCGATCGGATACTCGCTTGCTTGGCGGCGACTCCACAGGATTGTCTGTCTGGAATGTCTCGCGGGATGTTTGCCTTTGAAGCAGTTGATAATCTCGATCGCTACCTAGCAGCCCCTGGAACACGAGCCCACGCAATTATTGCTCCCTCAAACACTTTTCCGTTCAGCCTCCACATCCTCCGTCCCACGCTGACGACAACTACGCTACCCGATACTGGACACTGGCTGATGCTGGATGCGCCGGAGGCCTTTGCTAGGGAACTTGATATCTGTTTGGAAGGTGTTTAATATATAGCCTTTCTCAGTAACATGAGGTGTTCTTGGGCATGGGGCATGGGGCATGGGGCATGGGGCATGGGGCATTGGAAGAGTACCTTACTTTCCTGAGAACCGCTATAGATTTCGACAAAATCTGTTAGTCTTACCACAATTCATCGAGGGTTAAGTTGTGAGGGTTTTTGAGGATGAAGGCGTTATTGTCTTTGATTAAGTCACCGCTACAGAGAATCGGTAAGCGTTCTTGATAAGCTTTAATCGCCAGGATATAATCTTTGTCTGCGAGTGAAGTTTGAATTTTCCGCAATTTGTCAGCTACCAGGCCGAGTAGAGTAATTTCGCCACTTAATTTTTGGGTATTTGGGGTGTGAATTTGCATAACAATTCCCTGAATTATCGTGTTGGGAATGCGGGTAAGTAGTTCGCTTAAAATTTCAATTTGAGGGCGATTTTCTGCGTTTTCTAGGGTTTGGATTGCCTCGCGGATGCGGGCTGCATAATCTCCCAGGTTTTCCCGGTTAGGTAGCAATATTTCAAATTTTTCTGCATCGGCTTTTGGTTTGTGCCAAAGTGTGGCATTATCTAAAAAAGGTTGGTCTTCATGCCAGCCGTGAGTTTGTAAGTAATTTCTCAGTTGATTTAGCTTGATTGTTTCGAGAGTTTGGCTATCTTTTACGGTGATTTTCATGGTTTAACTCCTTGGCTAATTCCCTCCATAATTGACTGAAGGGCGGCGACTGTAAATTGGTTGGTTCTGGGGATGGCGACGGTGACAGTGTTTGTGTTTTGTGTTTTTGGCTTTCCCCGCAGCGAGATCCAATATCCGCAGTTTCTGATGCAGAGTTCTGTTTCCGACTGGGTTAACCAGTCTTCGGGTGTTTCGGGGATTAAAACGACAACTAAAATTCGGGGAATGGCGAAGTCATCCATTCTTAAGTCGTCGTAGTTTTTGAGCTTTAGAGGGTAGCGGATGGAGCGATCGTCTTGGATATCTCTTGATGTAGATTTTAACTGCAATTCTAAGCGAGGTGCTCTGATGGGGCCAGTCCCGCCTTTCGCAGCTACTCCCCAATCCACGCTGTCATCGTCTACGAATGGTTTGTAGAGGGAATAGCCGGCAACGGTGGTGACAGCTTGCAGGTAGATGTTGCTGAATTGTTCTTTTTGTTGGTTGATGTCCACTTCAATGTTTTGGCGATTAAATCTAAACCATATATTCTTGGGTTAATACCCTAATTCGCTGGCTTGAAGATCAGCCTTTACCCAATCGACAGGCTGTGAGGTTTGATTTCTGATTATTGGCTGGTATGTACCATCATACCCAAGCATCTTAAAAACAATGCGTACCAGAATATCGTATAAATGATAAGTAATTCTTACAACATCATGTATATCGTATGTTTTTTCTTGGAAGCTAAAGTCACCCGTATGCACTGCAATTCCACGATATCTAGCCAGAACACTGCTCCAATGAGTCCTTCCGTCAGCTCGTGGGTTACTTTGATAGTAGGCATCAATAATGTCAGCATCATGTAAACCCAAATGCTTTAGTAAGTCAGTTACAGCTAGACCGAAATCCCTGTCTATGTTGCTAGAGTTAATCGTTTTATCAGCAATTTTGTTAAGTAATTTGCTTTGCCCTGAATCACTTGCAGCTTGTGCCAGAGAACGAATCTCTTGTGCCGCAGACCTAAGAGTTTTTTTGACGAGAACCTTATAATCATCATCTAAGCCAAGAAGTAAATTTTGTGTGTCTAGCTGATAGTGCTGACATAAATAATCAAAGGCTCGACAAATTTTATTTAGCTTGTCTTCAAGAGTAACGCTATGTGAACTGCTTTGAACTAGGTCAAATATTACAGAACCTAGAGGTTCTTTTCCATAATGGGTTGAAGACTGAGCGCAGGTGAGTAAATAGCCAGTTCCCTGATTATATTGTTCCGAAATAGTTGTGTGTCCTCTTGAAAATTTTGGCTGACCGAATCTTTTATGGATGCGTCGGACAAGCCCACCATTAGCATCTCTAAATTCAATCCAAGGAATTCCTACCTCAGAACCAGTAGCAAGACTCAGTAAAGGGAGAAGACCGAATGGTAGCCAGTTCGTCAATTTATCTATGTCAATGGATTCAGAGCCAACTTCCCCAACCATTACCGCTGTGATTGTACGTTGCACCTGACCAGAGTACAGCTTTTCTTTACGTTCCTTAAAATCAAGCAATTTTTGAATAAATCCCTTAGTTCCTTTGAAATCAAAGACAATTAAACGATGAATATTGAAAAAAAGCTTCCTGAATAATGGTGTCCATGTAGTATTTTCTGCATCGTCAAGCCTGGGAAGAATACGCAGGGGATGGAAATCAAGCTGTGAATTGAGCTGAGTAAAATCTGAGATTAAGTTAAATATTGGAAACACCCAATATTTAGGAAGTTCAGCATTTATATTGTCAAAATATGAAGGAACCAAATAAAATTCAACTCTCGTGTTATCCCCGCCCAAGCTAATGATAGGGTTGTAGACTATACTTCCTTGTGCGGAATAGGTTCCATGAGGAGTATTGACAGTTAAACTTTTACACGGGTTGCTTCCAAAACGATTTGTAGAAGAGAAACTACCCTCTTCCAGGGCGGGAGCTGCATTAAAGAATTCTATACAATTAAAGCTGAGGGGCTGTTCAGTATGGTACTTGGCTACATTCATTTTAATACTGGAATTACCAAATTCATCAAAGGAAATTTTAACCATTCCTTCGATATATCCTTGAGGATTTTCAAACTCACCCCGTCCTTCTCCTTCATAGTCAATGTTGGTTAAGAACCAATTGTTATGGACACCGTTATTGTTTTTATTGGAACTCCTGTCATTACTCATGGCATTTTTTATATTTATTTATTTAAATAAATTTAAACTTGAGAAAAAACAGGGTGATTTTACCTGACCAATAACAGAAATTCTGGGGGCTTTCTCCTGATTCATTCTATCTGAGAAACTAACAGATTTCGACTCCATCCTTGCTCGATAGTATAGCCAATGTACCACTCGCGGTCAACAGGATATTTCACAGCCTCCAGAATGCGGAGATTCTGCCCCCAAGGAATTTGTGCAAGCACCTCTTGCACAAGATGATCGCCAGAAACCTAGTTTTTTTCCCACTTCGCCGTCAAATGCAGCATCTTCTCGTCCCAACCCTCCTCCTCCTCCAATGCCTCCGCCTCCGCCCCCACATACCTCTCAGGAGTTAAAATATAAAACTTACCGTTTTGCTTTTTTGTTGGCTTTTGACTCCGCACCAGTGTTACAACTCTTCTGGAAAGTACATTTGCCGCCAATCTGCCCCGCCTGAACCCAACTGGCCTAACTTCTCCAGAACTTAGGTAAAAAGCACCTAAAGTATGATGCGAAACTCAGGCAAAACTCTTATTCTATAAATCGATCGGGCATTAAACCGATATCCACAACCGCCAAGATTTATTGTCAAAAATTAAATTTTTCCGGCGAAAAGTTGCTATTTAATGAATAAGACTTTACAATCCAGCAAGGTAAATGAAACTCTCAATGAGCAGCCCTGCAAGCACGAACCCGAAATGGGTCGCAAGTGCCAAAAAGCAGCCAAAGCTACCTTTTTTAACTCTTTCAACAGCAAAGCATTGGCAAAAAAACCAGGGATCGACGGTTGGCATCTTGGAACGAATGCTTTGCTCGCAATACTACAAATGTATCAAAACTTATCTGCCAAAATTTAGCCCGAACAGATGCCTAGCTGTAACTCTTGCTGCGTAAGGTTTCAGTTTCTAATTAGGCTGGTTTTATTGTCTTTAACTACTTGAGTGAGGATTTGCCCGCATGGTTTCGATTTCTACTACTCAATCCGATGTGCTGCCTTTGCCTTCGCCAACCGTAACGGCTGCAACCCAAACCAGTGTGGCTGCTGCAACTGGGGTGTGCGTGACGGTTCACGGTCACTTTTACCAGCCACCCCGGGAAAACCCTTACCTGGACGCGATCGAACGCCAAGCCAGCGCCTCTCCAGCCCACGACTGGAACGAACGCATTGACATCGAGTGCTACCGCCCCAACGCCTTTGCCCGCATACTCAACGATCGCGGCGAAGTCGCGGGGATCGTCAACAACTACGAGTATATGAGCTTCAACATCGGGCCGACCCTGATGAGCTGGCTGGAACGCTACGACGCGGAAGTCTACCAGCGGATTCTGGAGGCCGATCGCAAAAGCTGTCAGCGTCTCAACGGTCACGGCAACGCGATCGCCCAAGTCTACAATCACATCATCATGCCCCTCGCTAACGAGCGAGACAAATATACCCAAATTCGCTGGGGGATCGCAGATTTCCGATCCCGGTTCGATCGCGATCCCGAAGGAATGTGGCTCGCAGAAACCGCCGTAGACTACGCCACCCTCGAAGTTTTAGTCGCTGAAGGCATCCGCTTCATTGTCTTAGCCCCCTCCCAAGCCGAACGCTGCCGCCCGCTAATCGGGCAAAACCACGAAGGGGAACTAGGGCAAAATTCCGAATGGCACGAAGTCGGCGGGGGTCAAATCGATCCGACTCGCCCGTACCGCTGCTATTTGAAACCAGAAATGCGGTTGATGGCTGACCACCAACTCTCGCCGCTGAGCACTCACTATTTTGGTCGCCAGCACTCCCAAAATTCTGCAGCCCCAACTACCAACACTCCCTACATCGATATCTTTTTCTACGATGGCCCGATCTCGCGGGATATGGGCTTCAATGACGTTCTCAGCAGCAGCCACCACTTGGCCGGGCGCTTGGGTCAAGCAGTGCGGGGAGACCACCGACCGGCTCAATTAATCTGCGTGGCGACGGACGGCGAAACTTTCGGCCACCACAAACACAGTACCGAAAAATGCCTCGCCTACGCCTTCACAGAAGAGTTTCCCCGCCGCGGCTGGACGGTGACGAATTTTGCTCATTATTTAAGTCAAAATCCGAGCGCTTGGGAAGTGGAACTCAAACCGGTGACGGCCTGGAGTTGCTCTCACGGGGTCGATCGCTGGCAAGATGATTGCGGCTGCGGTGGTGGCGGCGGATGGCACCTCAAATGGCGCCGCCCTCTGCGGGATACTCTGAATTGGCTGCGCGATCGACTGATTCCCATTTACGAAGAAGCGGGGCGCAAACTGTTGTGCGATCCCTGGAAAGCTAGAGATGAATATATTGAGGTTATCCGGGATCGATCGCCCGCTAACGTTGACAGTTTCCTCGAACGCCATCAAGTGCGCCCCCTCGATGCCGGAGAACAGGTGGACGCCCTGCGACTGCTGGAAATGCAGCGCCACACCCTGTTAATGTTCACTAGCTGCGGCTGGTTTTTTGAAGAAATCTCGCGGCCAGAAGGCGTGCAAATTCTGCGCTACGCAGCCCGGGCGCTGGAATTGGCGGGGGAAGTTACCGGCGTCCAGCTAGAAAAGGAGTTTGTCGCTCAACTAGCCCTCGTACCCAGCAACGTTGATTGTTTCAAAACAGGGGCCGAAGTTTACCGCCAACTAGTGGTGACAGCCCAAATTAGTCTCCGACAAGTAGCCGCCCACTACGCGATCAGTTCTCTGTTTGCCAAATATCCCCGCGAACAGCGAGTTTACTGCTATCAGGCCCAGCAGCAAGATTTCCAAATTCAGCGCATGGGCTCGATGACTCTGGCTGTGGGTCAATTGCAGTTAACCTCGGAAATTACGCGGGAAACAGAGGTTTATGTGTTTGCTGCGTTCCACCTCGGCGGCTGGGACTTCCACTGCTGCATTCAGCCTTTTGGCAGCCGCCGGTCTTACACTATGCTGAAAGAGCGGTTGTTTGGAGTTATGCAAGAAGCTTCGGCGGCCCACGCGATTCTGGAAATGGTGCGGCTGTTTGGGGATCAGTCCTTTAGCTTGCGGGATTTATTCGCTGAGGAACGCCACCGGATCGTGCAGTTGCTGAGTCAGGAAAATTTGACTCGGTTGGATCAGCTTTACACTCAGGTTTACCGCGAAAATTACGGGGTGATGATGGCGTTCCACCGAGACGAGTTGCCGGTGCCGATCGAGTTGCAGGTGGCTGCTGAGGTGGCTTTGGGACATCGCTGTTTGACGGCGGCCAAGGCCCTGGAACTGGAAACGGAGGATGTCGAACCGCTGCTGGCGGAAATTGAGGCGATCGCAACTGAAACCGGCCATCTCCGCTGTCGGTTGAACGTTCCCGAAGTCAAACAAATTTTGGAAAAGATGATTTGGCGATCGCTAGACGCGCTGCTGCAAGCAGGATCGGGGGCGGAGGATCTCTCGCCTGTCCAGTTAGAAGCTGATATCCGCACGATCGAGCGTTTGATTGCTGTGGGCGATCGGCTGAGTCTGGGTTTGTGTTTGGACAAATCGCAGGAACTGTATTTCGATTCTCTGTACAGTCAAATTGTGCCTCTGTGTTTGGGCTGGCTGCAACTGCAAGATGCCTCGGCGGGCGAGAGTGTGGTCGCAGCCGTTGCCTTGGGGATTGCAGGTTCCGGCGCCGGCTGGGACTTGTCTTCGATCCGGCAGTTGCTGGAGTTGGGTCAAACCTTGGCCGTTGATGTTGAGTGTTGGTTAAATCAGTTAAGTAAATAGTTTCCCGATTAGCCTGCATCAATTCCCGCCCTTGAGAATCCGCCCGATCAAGCTTGAAAGGCCGATCGGGCCTACGGGTTCAAGGGAGAATCATCGACATTTCGGTTTACGTGGATCGCGGCGGGCGATCGAAGCACCGACAGAGAACCGCCAATTTTGTTTAAGTTTTCGCTCTACTTATGTGGGAAGATAAACAGACTGTCCCCAAAGCGTACAGGTGTTCTGCACTTGCGCGCTTTGTAGAGTTTGGAAGAAAGAACACTAAGTTTAAATTTGTCAGTAACCCCGGTCTAAAGACACGGGGCTTGTAAGAGAAATCTGGCAAGCCATACTGACCAGACTAAGGCTTAATTGCCTACGTTTTGAGAGTCACGACACCCTGTGGATGCGTAGCTAGTCCCCTGCTCTGTCATCTGCAATTAAACAGTTCTAAGGTCACTGGAACAGTGTTGCAGGTCTAACAAGCTCTCGAAACATTGTCGAAGCTAACATTACCCCATTCATGGGAGGCACAACCCGTGCAAAATACTATGCGTACAGGGCTCTTAAGTTTGAGGCGGTAATTGTCCCGTTGAAAGTGCAACACAAAAGCACACCGAGCCAACCAGTCCCAAGGCGGTAGTCAATCAAAAATGTAAAGCCGTCCTAAAAGGACGGGGTTTCTACCCATTTTTCTGATGAAAGTTGGCGATCGCGTTTGCATTAAAAACTCTGTTGTTGTCTACCACCATCCTGAAAATCGCAGTCAACCATTTGATATTAAGGGTATGGAAGGAGAAGTCGTGGCGATCGTTCACGAATGGCACGGCAGACCTGTCAGTGCTAATTGGCCGATTCTAGTTCAGTTTGACAAAAAATTTAAAGCTCATTTCAAAGAAGATGAGGTTGAATTGATCTCTTCTGAAGTCTAGCTGTTAGATCCCCGACTTCTTAAAGAAGTCGGGATCTTGGGGTTCAGTTTTTTAAAGTGGGATTAAGTTAATATTCGTAAATTATTTAATCCTTAATTTTTCGACCGTCTGCGGCTGAACCAACCTAAAATATTCCAATCTCCCTGCATTTTCTGCAATTCCTGCTGATGCTGCTTGGCTGTAGCGTAATACCACTGGCAGTGAAGTTCTAGTTCTTGACGGTACTTAACTTCATCGTAAAACTCGCGGACAATTTGGTGTCTCTGAAAAATTTCGGCCGCGGGAGTCGGTTCTGGGGCAATGTTTTGCAACTCGTGGGGCAGCATGATTGTTTGGGGGCGACTGTGGCTAATATTGGCTTTAATGACTTTAAGCTAACACACTCAATCGATTTTAGATTTTAGATTTTAGATTTTAGATTTTAGGTTTTAGATTTTAGGTTTTAGATTTTAGGTTTTAGATTTTAGATTTTAGATCGTATCCGTTTGATTTAGAATCTTATCTGATGAAGTTTTGTAGGGGCCGGTTCGCCCAGATATTTGATAAGTATAGACAAATTATATAAACCTGCCCCTATAATTGGGATGCAACCGGATTGAATATTGGTTTAAATTCTTCAATCTAAAATCTAAAATTTAAAATCTAAAATTCTGTTAAAGCCATCCCCGCAGACGATAAACGATTAAGCCGATGTATTCTTTCAAAGCTTTAGTTGACTGGTTTAACTGATAGGTGTCCGGCAATAAATCCAAGGCGACTGCTTGCCAATTGCTTTCGGAGGCTGCGATATCCTGCTGCGTTATTTGAAAGTCTGTGGGTGCGGCAATTGCTTTTATTCCCTGACGCTGGAAAATTAAGAGCGATCGGGTCATGTGCATAGCCGATGTCACTAGCAAAACCGGCCCTTTTATAGCTTTAGCATCTAAAATTTTCCGCACGTTGACGGCATTTTGATAAGTGTTGTGTGAATCGGGGTCTTGCAGAATTGCTGATGCCGGTACACCAATTGTTTGGGCAATTTCTGCCATGTCTGCCGATTCGGGAGAGCCCCCGCCTTTCCAATCTACTCTACCGCCGCTGAGAATTAACCAGGAAGCTTTGCCTTGCCGGTAAAGTCGGGAACCGTAGATTATTCGATCGCCCGCTTCCGCTAATTCTACCCAAGGACGGGGAGGTAAAGCTGCTTTGACACCGCCACCCAAGACGATAATCGCTTCAGCTTGGGGGAGTTCGGCGGTTGGTAAGTTTTGCCATTCGAGCGATCGAACTAACGATTTTGAAACCCAACCGCTACTTCCGAGGAGTAAAATAATTAGAGCCGCAGCAATTGGGGCCGCCGCCCATTTGGGACGCTTCCAAAGTGTGATTAAAGCCGCCATCATTAACAGGCAACTCAACCCCAAAGGATAAATAAACAGCGGCAGGAGTTTCGATAGAAATACAAACATTCACTTGGGAATTTGGCATTGGGAACTTGTAAGCTCGCGTAGCCGAAGTATTGGGTATTGGGCCCAGGGCATTAGTGACTGTTAACTGTTAACTAATGACTAATCACTAATGACTAATAACTAAAGCTAGCGACGATCCTCTGGTCCAGATAACCAGCCAAAAAATGTAGCAGCATCACCCCTAGAGGTTTTGCTATATTTATGGGCGTCCGTTTGCACTACTTCTTTATTGAGGATAGCATCCGAGGTTTTGTCCTTGGAATTTACATTCGGGTTGAGTAGTAATTCGTTGTGCCACCAAGCGACAATTAAACCTGCTGCCACGCCACCAATGACACCAAGGCCAAGACTCAGGGGCAGCGTAGATCCTACTAAGCGAAACCCAACGGTAAACAACACAAACCATATCAGCGCGGGGCTAAAGCCCTTGGAGTCTCCGGTAAATTTTGGCATAAGCTGCAACTTTTTTTTGTAATAAAACAGAAAGATATTTACAATATTAGCAGACAATCAAATTGCCAAGGGCGATCGAACTGCAACTACTCCCCACAAATCTCGTTTAATTGTACCTCTAAGTCTTGCAGGGTATCTACAATCTTTACAGAAATTTGCTCTAATTCTGTAAAAGGTTCAAAAGCTGCTTGCTGCGAGCTCAATAGTTCTGCTGTCGCGTCGGCAATATCGCCGCGGCGCTGTTGCAGTCGTTCTCGCAATACTTCAAGTGGTGCGGTGCAGTAAATGATTTGCAGGGGTAAGCCGTGGGATTGAGCCTGATTAATCGCATCGGTTCTCCAGTTTTGGCGATCGAACTTTGCATCTAAAATCACATCCCAACCTCGGTCAGCCAGAATTATCCCCAACTCTAACAATCTACCATAAGTCTGTGCCGTCATTTCATCCGAGTACAAATCTTGCCCCCCGCGTTCATTTAAAGGAATGCCGCCTAAATGTTTCCGAACAGCATCGGATCGAATGTGAATTGCCCCTGTGTGGCGAGCCAAATATCGAGCTGCTGTACTCTTGCCAGAACCCGACAAACCAGACATCAAAGTTAACTTTCCCCGGCGCGGTTTTGTGTATTCCCAAGCCAGTTTATAGTAATGAGCTGCTGTCTGTGAAATATCTGCTTTTTGAGCTGTTGAAATAGCGGGATCGTCCAACATTAACGAAGTTACTTTCGCTCTAACATAAGCTTGACGACTCAAATACAAAGGCAACAGTTGCAGTCCTTCCCAATCCCCTGTTTCTTCGATATAAGTATTGAGAAAAGCATTGCCTAAGTCTCTGCGCCCCCGCGATTCCAAATCCATTACTGTAAAAGCGATATCGTACATGACATCAACAAAGCGGAAAGGCTCGTTAAATTCAATGCAGTCGAACAGCAATATTTTATCTGGCCACAATGCTATATTCCGCAAGTGCAAATCTCCGTGACACTCGCGAATTTTATTATTGGCTATCCGTAGGTTGAATAACTCTTTATTATTCGCAAAAAATGCATCAGTATAATCTTTATTTTCCTGATACTGTGTCTGAGTTTGCGGCCCGCCGATATATTTTTCCGAAATCCGGTAATTGTTGTTTATTGCTGTGCGAATCTGACTGACTTCGCCAAATCTGCGAATGTAGCTATTACTAATTGCCCTGCTGTGAAAATTGGCAACCTCCCGCCCTAAGTCTGCCATAATTTGCTCGGTCAACAGTCCGCGTTCCAACAAACTGAGCAACAGCGAATCTTGAGTAAATTCTCGCATTTTCAGCACATATTCTACAGCAACTTCAGCCGGAGTTATAGCAGGTAAGCTCCTGCCAAAGTGAAAAGAATCGCCCCTTTTAAGAATTGGCAAAACTTCTAGATAAATTTCCGGTGCAGTGCGTCGGTTCAGCAGCAATTCTTCGTTGCAGAAATGCTGCCGTTTCTCTAAAGTTGAATAGTCCAAAAAGCCAAAATTGACTGGTTTCTTGATTTTGTAAGTATAATCTCCTGTCAGCAGGACAAAGGAAGCGTGAGTCTGAATTAGCTGCACTGGTTCTGTCACCCCGTGCGGGTAAAAACCGGGCTGCAACATTTGCTGAATCAGACGTGGGAGACAAGTCATAGCGATTTTAGATTTTAGATTTTAGATTTTAGATTGGGGATTTGGGATTGGGAATTTTAGATTTTAAGTTGGGGAGTTTAGATTGGGAGTGCGGATGTTGACTTTAATCCGATTTATTATAGAGTTGATAGTTAGTGTCAAAAAAAGCAGCGATGACAGAAAATAATCAAGAATCTGGTTCAGTGGACGTGTTTGGCGTAGGCAATGCCCTTGTAGACATCCTAGCATTGGTGGAAGATGAATTTGTACTCGGCCACGGGCTGAATCGCGGCGGGATGACGCTGATGAATTCGGAAACCCAGGGGGGTATTTTGCACGATTTAGAGCACAATTCGCTGCAAATGCGATCGGGGGGTTCGGCGGCCAATACGATGATTGGTTTGGCTCAGAGCGGCGGTAAAGCGTATTATTCGGGGAAGGTTGCTAAGGATACTAACGGCGAATTTTACCGCCAAGATTTGCTGGCGGCGGGGATTGATTTTAACGTGCATCCTGCTGCTGAGTCGAACGGGCCTACGGGTACTTGTGTAGTGCTGACTACGCCGGATGCGGAACGCACGATGTGTACTAATCTGGGGGTTTCTACTACTCTGGCGGCGACTGATATTGATGTCGATCGACTGGCTCACTGCAAGTACAGTTATGTTGAGGGCTATCTGTGGGATGCTCCAGACCCGAGAAAGGCTAGCATTGAGACGATGGAACAGTCTAAGCGTCTGGGCGTAAAGGTGGCTTTTACTTTTTCGGATGGCTTTTTGGTCGATCGATTTGCTGATGATTTTCACAAGGTGGTTTCGGAATATTGCGATGTAATTTTTTGCAATGCTGATGAAGTTCGGAGCTTTTTTAAGGAGGAATCTCTGGAAGAGTGCGCTCGGAAAATGAGCGATATTTCGGATTTGGCTTTTATCACTAATGGGGATAAAGGCTGCATGGTGGTGGAGAACAAACAGATTGTTGATGTGGCTGGATTTCCGGTAAAGGCGATCGATACTGTGGGTGCTGGGGATGCTTTTGCGGGGGGTGTTTTGTTTGGAATTACTAACGGTTTAAGTTCTACACAAGCGGCTCGCTGGGGCAATTTCTTGGCTTCTAGGGTGGTGCAGATTCATGGGCCTCGGCTTGAGGGTTCTCAGGCTCATCTTTTGAATGAGGTGATTTCTGGTTAGGAATTGAAAGGGGCGATCGCACTTTTTTTGTTAAGGGCGATCGCACTTTTTTTAACTGCTTCCATAGCACGGGCGTCTCGCCCGTGCCACAGTGGAAATGAGTCACTTCCATAGCAGGCGTCCTGCCCGTGCCACAGTGGATGCAGATGGGAGAAGGGTGTGTTAAAATCAATCAAAGCTTAACTAATTATACCTGCTATGGTAACAACCACATTGACTCCTCCTATACAAAGTAGCGAGGAAAAACTAATTACTTTGACAGGCATTAAATGGTCAACATTTAAAGCGATAATGTCTGATGTCGGCGACGGTAGAGCGTGGAGAATTGCTTATGCTGAAGGAGTTTTAGAAATCAGAATGCCATTACCGAAACATGAAAGACCTAAAGTCATGCTGGAACTATTTATTGGAGCTTTAGCAGATGAGTTAGAAATTGAAGCTATGAGCCTCGGTGCGTTGACTCTGGAACGGGAAGATTTAACTCGTGCTATTGAACCGGATACTTGTTTTTACATTCAAAATGAATCTTTAGTTAGAGATAAAGATGAAATTAATTTACCTGCCGATCCGCCACCGGATTTGGTAGTCGAATCAGACTACACGAGTTCTTCTTTGAATAAGTTCTCAATTTATGCTTCTCTGGGGGTTCCTGAAATCTGGAGATATCGCAATCTATGTCTTCAAGTGTATCAATTGGTTGAGGGTAATTACGAAGAGAGGGAGAATAGTCTGGCTTTTCCGTTTTTGCCGATCGCCGAAATTCCTGGTTTGATAGAACAAAGTAAAAGTATTGGACAAAGGGCAGCGGTGCGTTTGTTTCGGGAAAGGATTAGGGAAGTTTTGGCGCAGTGAGTTTTGGAAAAAGTAGGAATGGGCGATCGCTCTTTTTGAAACCCAGATGAAAACTGACACGAAAAAGCCGATCGCTATTGCTAAAATAAAATTTAACGACTGTTGATTTCTCACCAGATTATGACTATCATTGAACAGATTTACGCGATCGTCAAAACCCTTCCCGAAAACCAAGCTAGCGAAATTCTCACTTTCGCTGAGTTTATTCGTGCCAAGTACCTGAATGAGAACCAATCCACCGACACAGTAGATTTTTTAACTCCTTCGACAGAATTGGTTTATTCCCTAGCTGGAACATGGGCCGAAGACTTTCCTACTCTGGAACAGATTCGTGCGGAGTCGGGGGAAGACATCTTGCGGGAGAGCTTTTAGATGTACATTTTGGATACAAATACATTAATTTACTATTTCAAAGGACAAGGACAAGTTGCCCAAAACATTCTGCCATAGTAAAAACAGCTTTATGGTGGAAAGTAGCGATAAATATCTTTCCGGTGAAGCACCCTGGCAAAAGTAAGAGTTTCGCCATCAAAATAAAAACCTATTCGATAGTCTCCAACCCGAAGCCGATACGCATTATCCTCACCTTTCAATTTTTTTAAGTTAACAATTGTTTGTAAATCATTACTATTGGGAATTTCCGCAAAAGCAAAATCCTTGATTTGCTCAAACACAGGCGTACTTTTAAGAGCTTTTAAATCTTTCAAAAAACTGGGTAGATATTCGACTTTCATTCTGTTTCCAGTTCTGCAAGTGCTTGCTCTAAATTTAACGGGTTTTCATTTTTTACTTCGCGCATAGCCTGGAGAAGTCCTTTATCTTCGATCGCTTCTAGGAAATACTGATAGTCGGTATAATCTAGAATAACTTGACTAATGTTGCCTTCGGCATCGAATATCAATTCTTTAGCCAGTGGATAGTCTTCTATTTTCATACACTTTTATGGTGAGATGAGTTATGAGGGAATGATGCTTCTATTTTAACAGCGATATCTCAGAACCCGATGAAGTGCGATCGGGTATGTTGGCTATTGGGTCTAATAAAATTTGTCCGGCTTCGTTGACGAGAACGCGATACTCTGTTGACTTGGGTTCGAGCTTTAAACTGAGGTGTCCTTGTGGATCTGTGCTGATTAAGTTTTTCAAAATCCAAAACATATCTTTCAGCTATTATAAAGTTGGGTAAAACTCGGTTGGTTGAGTTTTACTTAATTATAACAAATTAGATGTTGTTTGTCTATTCGGATTTTAAGGGCGATCGCTCTTTTTCTAACCACAGATGAGCGCTGGTTTTTGTCAATTTTGCAGAATGTATTGACTGATAATATTTTTGAGTTCTTGAGGAGCTTCTTTGGCAATCGCCGCTCCTAAATCTGGACGCACAACCCACCACCAAACCAGTTGTTCTAAACGAGCGGGAGGATTTTCATTAGGACACAATTCGATCGTACTTTCATTGACACCAATAATGTTAGCACAAAGGTCATTAGCAATGCTAACACGAGCGTCTAGATTTTCAAACTGTACGATGTCTTGCCAGCTAATTTCATTGGGAATAGAATTGAGGATTGATTGGATATCTAGAGTCAGCATTAAACTGTTCCTCCGAAAGCTATAATAACTCTAATGCCAAAGTCTTGTTGTTCTGCAAAAGATTGAGTGCTGAGCCACCCTCTCACGGTTAGAGTATTCGTACCTGTTAATTCTGGTTGGACGGAGTTGTAGAAATTGGTAATTTCCTGATGAATTGACCCAGTACCGTGTTCTAGCCGGACGAGATTGCCTGTATTGTGTATTGCTTCTGCCCCGAATCTCTGTAAATTTGATGTTGTTTGCCCAACTATATGATGCCACGCTAACCCCGCTCCTGCCACCCCGATCGTTCTTTTAAATTCACCAAAAGTTTGAAAGCCTTGTCCGGGTGTTATGGGTGAGATGATTGTCCTTGATGCTAGTTCTCTAGCTAGTCGTCTCGCTATTTCTCGTCGAGTTTCGTCGGTCATTTATGCGAGTTAGCTTTCACTGCTGTGATTTAATTTTATCATGGATGAAGGGCGATCGCACTTTTTGTCGTAAGGCCGATTCCCTTCGGGATAGCTTCGCTTCACGTACTTTTTAGCAACCGAAGATGAAGGCGGATGAACGGCGAGGGATTAAGGACGATCGCTATTATTCAAAATCCCAAACTATCGAGCTTGTAAAAATATCTATTTGGGCTATAATAGTAGTATTTTTGAATCATACCTAATAAAAAATCATGGTAACAACAGTAAGCGTAGAACACATTGAAATGACACCGGGAGTACGAGGCGGGAAACCCCGGATTGCTGGGACGAGAATCGCCGTACAAGACGTGATGGTGATGCACCTAAAAATGGGTTATTCTCTTTTAGAAATTGCCACTAAGTACGATCTGCTTGTAGCAGCCGTTTATGACGCTATGGCTTATTATTACGATCATCGCCAAGCAATTGACAGAGAAATGGCAGAAGATGATGCTTTTGTGGATGAATTTATGCGTCAAAATCCAGGTAGGTTACAAGCAAAAATAAAGGAATTAAAAGGTGAGTCTGCGAATTAGGTTTCATTTAGATGAGCATATCGATCGTGACATTGCTAGGGCGTTACGTCTCTATGGCATTGATGTGACGACAACGGTTGAAGCAGGATTAAGGACTAAGATAGATGAGCAGCAGTGGTTGTTTATTCAACAACAGCAGCGAGTGCTTGTCACTCAGGATCGAGACTTTCTAGTTATGGCTGGTATGAGCAAGGATCATCCTGGTGTGGCTTATTTTAAACAGGGGAGTCGTTCGATCGGACAAGTAATAGAAATGTTGATTTTGCTATATGAAATTTACACACCGGAAGATATGGTCGGAATGGTAGAGTATTTGTGAGGGCGAAGGGCGATCGTACTTTTTAGCAACCGCAGATGAAGGCGGATGAACGGCGAGGGATTAAGGGCGATCGCACTTTTTGTCGTAAAGGGCGATCGCACTTTTGACCAACCGCAAATGCAAGGTGATGAACGCGGATATATGGCCACTTAAGGATGAGGCGTAATTGCAATAACTGTAATAAGTCCTTTCTCCGGGCCATAATACCATAAAACTCGAAACGCTGCTGGGGTTTTGTTTTCGACTTATGCCTCAAATACTTCCTCTTCATTAGGCCCAGATAATGTATCGTATTTATGAGTTTTCAAGCTGGGATGGCGTAAATTAGTTGCCATTAATCCAAGTGTTTTCAGCACTTTATTGTATTTTTTGGCATCGAGTTCCTGAAGCTTAACTAAGCTATCTCTAGCTGATGAAGAAAATTATATCCGAAAATTTATTCCTATTCAATCTCCAAATCGGCATATTCAGAAAAGTCACCCAAATCATGTACTTCACCTTTAGCTGCTTGGGCGAAGCCGCACTTAACGGCGGCTAATACTTGGGGGTTTTGCCACAACCACTGTTCGCGATCGGGTATGTTGGCTATTGGGTCTAATAAAATTTGTCCGGCTTCGTTGACGAGAACGCGATATTCTGTTGACTTGGGTTCGAGATTTAAACTTAGGTGTCCTTGGGGATCTGTGCTGATTAAGTTTTTCAGAATCCAAAACATATCTTTCAGCTATTATATAATTGAGTAAAACTCTATAGGTATAGTTTTACTCGATTATAACAAATTAGATGTTGTTTGTCTATTCTGATTTTAAGGGCGATCGCACTTTTTGTCGTAAGGGCGATCGCACTCATTAATATTGCTATGACAAAACTCTTGGGCGACTTTCCCAGAGCATCATCCTATCTGGGTGATTGGGTCGTTCAGCGGTATAGTAAACAAGGAATTTTTCACAATATCTGGCGACGTGTTGATGACTACACCAAAGATATTTGTATACACACCAAAAATTGCATTTGTTTCAGTGTATTGAATAATGGTGTCTGGAGTCCCATCTTGATTGACATCAGTAGGCGTGAAGGTGAGAATATCTATGGGTACGCCTCCATTGATGCCAATACGATCGCCCTCGCTAGCGTTGAAGTCAATTAACCAATCAGCAGTGGCAGCATTGGTTTCTTCTGTACCTGTGTCTGTTCTCAGGATAAAGATATCGCTTCCAATACCACCAGTAAGTCGGTCTGTTCCCCTTTCGCCGATTAAGATATCCTCTCCATCATCGCCGAAAATTTGATCGTTACCTTTTCCTCCCCGCAATAAATCATCACCAACACCTCCTGAGACGAAATCATTACCTTTATTGCCAGCGAGAATGTCGTTACCATCCTCTCCTAAAATGCGATCGCCACCTTTTCCTCCCAAGAGGTAATCGCCACTCGTACCACCTTCTAGAGTGTCAGCACCCTGCCCGGCTAATACCACATCTGTTAAAGAAGAGCCGATTATGCGATCGTCACTCTCCGTTCCTAGCAGTCCTCCTGGATATTCAGCCATGACTGCTTCGGTAATCTGAAAGGTTGAATTTTGCTCGGCTGAGGCTTTTAAGTTTTGAGCAACTCGTGGTGGCGGAAAAAGAACGCTAGATACATTAGCAGATAAACCATCCAACAAGCCTTTACTAAAAGTCGCTACTCTGCCATTAAAATCATTAACAGTCTGTCCTATCTTATTTTTTATATTCCCTGGTAGCTCTTTTATTGCCTCAATTGTTCCTTCCGCTGCTTCTTCCAGAATAGATACGGGTTTAATTTTAGCAATCAATAGAGCATCAGACAAACGTTGTTCTGGGGTGTCAAAACGCCCTAGTGTTGTTTTGCCACCATCCGTCGAAAAGCCTACTAACTCAAGTCTATATCCTGAATCTCCGAATGAGCCGGGAAACTTAATGATCTCTTGAGAAATGCCAGTATCGGAAAAACGGAGTATATCTCCATCTTTAACAGGATCGCCAGTTGTGTTTACTGTAGTAGTCAAGTTAAATGAGAAATTAAAAGTCTGAGCACTAGGTACAGGATTAGTGAGAGACAGCGTGACATCGAGAGGGAAATCACCTTGAGGTTCAGAACCTTGAAGCGTAATTCCATTGCGATAAGTCAGATTGCCAAGGTTGAAAGGAATGTCACTGGCTGTACTAATTCCCTTGGCTTGACTAAATTCCTGGTCGTTACTAAATTCATTACCGTCACTTCCTCTACCATCAAACTGCACATAGCTCTCGGTGTCTCCCTGACGAGGCTCTCCTAAAATCTTCTTATTTTTCTCGTTGTCAAAAGTGCCGGAAGTTGATCCTTCAAATAGAACCTTAGTGGTGTCTACATCAATTCTCCCAGTTTCTGAAGAGGTTAATCTTAAAGAGTTGAAGTTTGAGCCATCTGACTGAGGAAATACATTTCCTTTAATTAATTGTGTGTATAGTTCCGTCGCGTAGCCGTGATTATCACTAATGGTGATAACTTTACCTGGTTGAAGAAAAGTATTAGGATTCACAAAAAAATCCAAGTCCCCTATTAACTCATCAGTTCCTAAAACATTGGATGTATGAAGGACAACAACTCTTTTAGCATCATCAGGATCTAAGCGATCGCTGGGTGGTGCTGATTCCACAGCAGGCAAAGGGACAATGTTGAGTAAAGGTTCGGTAAATCTCGTTTTCCATGTTAGTTCCCTGTCAAAAGAATCCAAAGGAACAATAATACCAAATGCAGCTGGATCTAGAGCTGTAATTCGGTCGATTTATTTGCCTGTTAATTCTTTATACTTAGCACCTGCAAAGCCTGATACCTGACCACCTAAACTGTGACCAATTAGTTCTGTTTTGTTAGGATCTATACTCTGCTTAACTAGAAACTGTGCTATTAGATTACCTGCCTCTCTCGTATTCTGTGCGGCAGGACTGTAAACAGGAAAGCCTTGAAGTTGAAAACCTTTAGCCCCTTCTTCCCAATCTACTAAAATAATGTTTGCATTGGCATTTTCTGGTTGACTTCGCAGAGCTTTAGCTATCTCTGATAATGAAGCCGCATAATTATTACCCTGGTTCCCCCCAGTATTGGTAAAACCATGACTGATTATATAAGTTTTTTGATTGGTGTCTATGTTTCTAATGGGTTGATTGCTGGGTACTGATACAGGAGGGTTTAAAAATATAGAACCATCTGTTCCCTGGATGGTAAGAATAGATGCGACTATTTTATCCTCATCCTTATTACCCCATATATTGAAATTCACATCAAACATAATTCCATCTCCTCAAAAATATAGTTGCGTAAAAACCAGCAAAGCCCGCCTAGCAAGCTTTCCTAAATATCTATCAGGGCCTTCATCTGCTTTTTATGCAGATCGCCCTATTTTTGTAACAAAACTTTACATTGCTCCCAACAGCAGATAAGCTGTATCCCCGATCGCCCGCCAGATGAACCGTCAAACGTAGCTGAAAACCAAACACATCATTTCACAATACTCCACAATCCTGAATCTGTATAGGCTTAATGGCTCACAATTTGGCTCAACATAAAAGGCTCATTTGGCTCATTTGGCTCATTTGGCTCACCAAATCATGTAACATGATTTACTAAGGCAGAGTTTCCGTAGAGGAGTAGCAATGGCAGGTTTGCTCAGAGCATCCGAAGAAGGGCTAAAAATCATTGACATGGTAAGACGCAATCTCGGATGGAATAAAGCAGATGAGCTCTGGTGTCAGGCTGCTCTCACTTCAAAAGCAACTTTAAAGCGATTTTGGACGCAGCAACCAATTAGACGAGAGACTTTTATACACATTTGCAAAGCTGTAGGTGTGAAAAACTGGCAAGACATTGTTGCGCGAGAAATTCAGGAACCAGAATTACTATCAGCCGCGATCGCAGATATCCCTCTCGAATCCCAAAACGATCGCACTTTCCCCCTCCCAGAAAACTTACCCCCCGTCAGAAATTGGGTACAGCGCACCAAAGAAATCGAAATCTTAAAAACTACCATCGTTAACTCAGATATCACCGCCATCTCAATTGTCGGATTACCAGGCATCGGCAAAACCACCCTCGTCAGCCAACTAATTCGCCAAATCCACACAGAAAATACCCCCTTCACCTGCGCCGCTTGGCAATCCTTGCAATCTGCAACAGGCAAAGCACCCCCCTTCGATCGCACAATTGACTCCCTGCTATTCACCCTCTCCAACGGCGACATTACCGCAGCCGTCAATGCTCAAAATGACTATTTCAAAAAAACTGAAAATCTGCTCAAAATCCTCAGAGAAAAACCTTGCTTGCTCGTTTTCGATCGCGCCGACACACTTTTGAAAGCAGGAGAAGCCAAAGCCGCTGGTTATTTCGCCGACGATTGTGCAGAATATGCTTGGTTATTCAAACAACTATTAGAAACAGAACATCAAAGCAAAATTATTTTCACCAGTCGCGAAAGCTTAGCCGAATTGCCGTCAACAGTCACCCGCGAAATCCAGCTAAACGGATTGGATCGAGATGCCGCAGTTGCCCTATTGCAATCTTTTAATCTGACTGCAAATGCAGAGGAATTAGCCGAAATGGGCGATCGCTATTCAGGACATCCCAAAGCCTTACAACTCGTCGCAGCCTTGATTCGAGATGATACCGAGTTTCAGGGAAATGTCGGGATTTTTCTGCACCAGAGAGACTGGTTGCTGATTCGAGATATCGAAAGAGCGATCGATGAAATGATAGCGCGTCTGGGCGACAGCGAGCAAACTTGTCTCAGCCGAATTTCTGTCTATCAAACCTCAGAATATCCGCTATCTTTGGCCGGGATTAGCGCTCAAATGCCAGAAGTTAGCAAGTATGAACTTAAAGAAAATATTATTCAGGCACTGAAGCGCAGGCAATTGCTATATTACGATCGCCACCTCAAATCCTATCACTTGCATCCCCTAGTCCGAGAAAAGGGCGAGTACCTGCTAAATCAAAATCCTGAAAATCTCCGTACCGCCCACAGCCAAGCCTATAGTTATTATATTAGCATTCCCCTCAAACCAAAATCGGAATGGCAAGATATCGAGGATATTAAGCCCCTAATCGGATCGCACTATCATGCTTCTCAAGCAGGAGATTTAGATGCAGCAAATGCGATTATTTCTGAAGTATATGAGTATTTGCGTCAGTGGAATTGTGCAGAGTTAGTATGTGAAAATCTACCGTTGCCATTGTTAACGGAAGTAAAAAACATTAGTCTTTCAGATGCGGGCAAGATGCCCAATCCACAATAAAATTAAACTTTTGTGGAACGGGCATCTTGCCCGTTTTCTTATGATTAGTCAGGGCGGGCAAGATGCCCAACCCCTACTCCCCACAAGAAACTTGATGTGCTGTGGAACGGGCATCTTGCCCGTTTTCTTATGATTAGTCAGGGCGGGCAAGATGCCCAACCCCTACTCCCCACAAGAAACTTGATGTGCTGTGGAACGGGCATCTTGCCCGTTTCTATAAGTCAGGGCGGGCAAAATGCCCACCCCACAAAAAATCAGATATATGGACTTCAACCACTAGAATAAATCCCTCTTTCTTGCAGTTGCTGCATAAAAAACTCTTCCAAAGTAGGCTTAGCCAAATTCATGGCAATTAGCTGCCCTCCCGTACCACTCAGACTAGAAATAAACTCCTTCGGCTCGCCCTGCAAATGACCGTACCACAAATCATCATCAACTTCCATATCCGGTATCCACTTTTTCAGGATATTCAAGTGGCCGCCCCTACCTTCAACCCGGTAAGTTTCAGTATTACCGAGGAGTTCGTCGATCGCACCAATGCAGATTAACTCACCCTTCGCCAAAATTGCCACTCGATCACAAATCTTCTCCACATCAGACAATATATGCGAATTAAAAAAAATTGTTTTTCCTTGATTTTTTAGCGATAAAATTATCTCCCGCATCTGATAGCGTCCCATCGGATCTAAACCCGACATCGGCTCATCCAAAAATACCACATCTGGATTGTTAATCAAAGCTTGAGCCATGCCGATCCGTTGCAGCATTCCCTTAGAATACTGGCGCAACTGTTTTTTAATTGCCGCCGATTGAGATAGCCCAACTAAGTCTAGCAAATTCGGAATTCGCTGCCGCTGAATTGAGGGGGGAATTTGAAATAACCCCGCGGCAAATTGCAAGAATTCCCAGCCCGTGAGATAATCGTAAAAATAGGGATTTTCTGGCAAGTAGCCGACTCGCTGCTTCACCGTGCGATCGCCCAAAGGCCTTCCCAACAGCAGCGCGCGGCCAGAAGTGGGACGCACTATACCCAGCAAAGTTTTCAGCAGCGTAGTTTTCCCCGCTCCATTTTGCCCTAACAACCCGAAAGTTTCCCCCTCAGAGACAGTCAGAGTGCAATTTTTCAGCGATTCAATTTTTTCATTCATCCAGAAGCCGGTACGGTAGAACTTCCCCAGATTAAATGTTTCTACCACTGGGGTAGCTCCGGGCATCTCGGTGGGATTTGGCGCATCTATAAGAGGTTCCATTTTTGTCAGATAAATAACTAGCACCTGATTATATTCTATTGCATAAGTTAAGTAATAATTGCTATTTTTAATGTTAAACTAATATTAGCTGTAGTTAAAATTTGCTGAATATGGATCGTTCAAAAATTGTTGCTATTATCACCGGCGTGATTTCTATAATTTTAGCAGTTGCCTATCTGCTGCTTGTCACCATCCTCGACTTCCGAGGCGAAATGCTGCCCGCACCTCAAAGTCAGTTGCCAGTCTCGATGCCACTTCAGCAATTAGGCACTGCTAATCTGACTTTGCGAGTACATTAGTTATTGGTTATTGGTTATTGGTCATTGCAATAACCAATAACCAATAACAACCAACAACTGCCAACCAACAACTGCTAACTGCCAACTAACTAATACACATGAATTGCTTTCATCATGTGATATGCAACTAGCAACTGCGTCAAAGCTAGCGGATAACTTTGCAAAACTTCACCAGTTGTGCCGATCAGTTTGCCAATTTCCGGGTTGCCTTGGGCGGAGCAAAATCCCCGCAGGTGTGGCAACTCGCTACACAACATCATTTCCAGTTCGTTTACTTGCTCGCTGGTAGCGTGGGAGTCTACTTCCAAAACGTCAACAGGTTTGCCCATATCCCGATCGAGTCCCAAGCGAATTGCAGGTTTAAAACTCTCGCTGCCTCGACCTAAAATTTCAGTAAAATCAGGGTGAGGAATTGTCGGTCTGAGCACTAAACGGACGCTCAAATTCGATTCATTGTCCGCTTCTGGCGGGTAAAAACTAACTACAACGTCGGCTGATTTGCGCTGAGGACGAATGAAGTCTTCAGAGTCGGGTTCGCGTTTTTTTATTTCTGCAAGCACCTGTTCTTCAGTATAGCCGCGCTTCATGATATCGCGCTTAACTTTCCACTGAGTTCGCAACTCTTCGGGAGGAGCAAGATACACTTTTACGTCGTAAGAATCGCGGATTGTTCGGGTTGCGTAACCCAGCAAACCTTCAACTATGACAAATTTGCTCGGCTTGATGTATTCCGGTGGGTCGAATGTACCTGTCGTGTGGTTGTAGATGGGTTTGAGAATTGCTTGTCCGGTACGCAGCAGACTGAGATGTTGCTGCATGATGTCGAGGTAATTGCAGTCGGGATGCAATGCTGTGATTCCGATTTCTGCCCGCTGCTTTCTGTCGTAGCGATGATAGTCGTCAGTGCAAATCACAGTGACATTTTCTGGCCCCAATACTTGGGCAATTCCCCGCGTCAGGGTGGTTTTGCCCGCTGCGCTGTCTCCGACAATACCGAGAATAATTGGTCGATCGCTCATTGTTTTTACCCGGACGCACAATAGCAAATTTTGTTGTCAATCTTACATCTTATCAAAGTTGTGTTCGATCCGATCGCTCGGTTTGACAATCAAGCATCCAGGATACCCGCCACGTGATTCATCCGTCCAGAAATAAAAAACCTGTATCCGATGAAACTTGCCGAACGTATTTATCTCGCGCAAGTCAATGCTTCAATTCTAAAATCTAAAATCTCAAATCTAAAATCGATTGACTTGCTCCCCCCGGAGTCTCCCCCATCTGTAAAAATATTGTTATATTTCTTAATATAATGCGGCACCGCAGACTCAGGGAGCATCTGATTAAAAAATCACGCCCATTTCTTACCGCCCACAATGTCGATCGTACTTTTGAATCCAGCTCCGCGTCAGAATTTCGGGAAAATTACCCCTGCAAAGTGTCCGGGTAGTCTCTTTTGTCTTTTGTAGTGCAAATTGCAGCGGTGGGCTCGTGGGATATTTTTGGTTTCAAAACCGGCCGCAAGCAGTGAATCAATTCGCCAGTCAATCAATCGATGCGGAGGGCGATCGAATTTATCCGCAATATAAAATTTTAGCCCCAGCTTTCGCTGTTTTGACAAATTAGTATAATAAATTTGACTTGAGGAGGCAATCATGCAATCACAAACCTGTTTTTTTTCCTCTTGCTTGCCTTCAGCAATGCGTCTTTCCGTGAAAAAAATAGGTTTGGACGCACCCGTGCGTAATTTATAAATTTAAACAAATCTTAAGTTTAACTAAGCCCGTAGAAAGCCGATGAATCAACCATCTTCAGAAAAATTAAGGGGAAGTATTTTAATTGTGGACGACAGTCTTAACAATTTATTGTTACTGGAGCTGATCTTATCCAGGAAAGGCTATAAAGTAGAAGCTGCATCTAGCGGTCAACTGGCACTCGATTCTGTGAATTTGGCTCAGCCTGACTTGATTTTGCTGGATATTATGATGCCCGATATGGATGGCTATGAAGTTTGCAGTCGCTTGAAAGCGAGCGATCGCACTTGTGGCATTCCCATTATTTTTCTGAGTGCTGTGGTAGAAGCTTCTGAGAAGGTGAAAGCCTTTAATGCTGGCGGGGCGGACTACATTACTAAACCTTTTCAAACCGTAGAGGTGGTAGCTAGGGTAGAAAATCAATTGCGACTGCGGGAACTAGAGTTGCAACTGAGGGATAAAAATCTGATGTTGCAGCAGGAAATAGCCTATCGGGAACAGGCAGAAAGGGAAACGCGGTTGCTGTTGGAAACAACCAAGTCTCAGAAAGAAAAAATTGAAGAATTGCTATTAAATATTTTGCCTAAAGCGATTGCAGATCGCCTGCAGGAAGGGCAAAGCATAATTGCTGACAGCTTTTCGGATGTCAGCGTTTTATTCGCCGATTTGGTGGGATTTACGAATTTTGCATCTCAAAGAAGTGCGGCCGAAACTGTGAAAGTTCTCAATCAAATTTTTAGTCAATTTGACGAGTTATCGTTACGGCACGGTTTGGAGAAAATCAAAACTATGGGTGACGCTTACATGGTAGTTGGCGGTTTGCCCGAACCGCAGGAAAATCACGCTTGTGCCATTGCCCAAATGGCACTAGATATGCAATCTGCTGTCGCTAGCTTCAATGTCCAAAACAATCACAACTTTAGTCTCCGCATAGGGATAAATATTGGTGGGGTGGTGGCGGGAGTCATTGGTTTAACTAAATTTAGTTACGATTTGTGGGGGGATACAGTAAATGTTGCTCAGCGGATGGAATCAAGCGGTATTCCGGGGGAAATTCAGGTGACAGATGCGGTTTACGATCGTTTAAAAGATAAATTTTCGTTTAAAAGGCGCGGTGCTGTTGAGATTAAAGGTAAAGGAGAAATGATGGTTTATTTGTTGGTAGGGCGAAATTAGTTATTAATCATTAGTCATTAGTCATTAGTCATTAGTCATTAGCTCATATCCAATTAAACAGAACTTACCCATTGGGGGTGAGAAACCCGGTTTCTCCGATTTTTTTCGATTCGGAACGAAAAATCTCCGAAGAAACCGGGTTTCTGAGGTCGCAAGTGCATCCAAGACTATTAAATAGACATAAATTTTTCAGAGCAAGCCGGTTGATGAGCGTAACTCCTATGAATGAAAGATTGTTGGTGAAACCCGCCCCGACTGGATTTACATTTGTGGCAGCGGACATGATACAATGACTAACGACTAATGACTAATGACTAATGACTAATTACCACTCATCGTTGCGTTTGTTGCTGTAAGTTTCCCAATCGTCTTGTTGCGGCGGCTGATACAAGGGTTCGGGTTCTATTTCTGCTTCCAATTCCGCTGACATTTCTAATTCTGGTTCCGATTCCTGCTGATAAATGTTCAGAGGTTCGACAACGCGGGCGATCGCATCTTTGACAAATGCTTTGACAAACTCGTCTTTCCGATTTAACTGAAACTGCCTTTGCACGACTTCGGCGATGCCACCATCGCCCCAATCTTGGTCATGGCGGAAATATTCAATAAAACTTTTACCGGCAATTCGGGTTAAATAAGCGGCACTGACTGCTTGAATTGCTTTGCCAAGTACAAACCCGGCTACGCTTAACTGCAACGCCCTTGACACTACTTGAATTACGCCTTCAACTATTCCCAAACTTGCTAGGGTTTTTGCTAGAGACAATGCCAATTCTTTGGCGCGATCGATATTTAATTCGCAGCCGTAAATCTTAGCAATTTCTACTACCATTTGAGCGTTAACTGCTGCTGTCGCTAACAAATCCACAACAGGCAAAGGCGTTACGGCAATTACTCCGGCTCCGATCCACTGAAATCGCTCTACTGCCTTATCAGCTTGCCGCCTTCTTTGAGCGTCAATTAACTTGCGCGCTTGGTCTCCCAAGTGCTGAGATTGCAGCAAAATATTGTCCGCAATTAAGTCTTCGCCTTCGGCTCGCAAAATCGCAGCGACGCGCCGAATTAATGGCATAATATCCGGGTCTGGCTGAAAAATTGTGCCGTCTTCTAGTACAACTTTTTGCGGATTGGCGCTAATGGCTACTACATCCATTGCTGATACAAAACCTTTGACTCGCTGCCGCAGCCTAGTGAGAATTTCATCTCTGTCGGTGTCGGGATAAAGGTCAACTTTATTAAAAACCACGATCGACCTTTTGCCAATTTCCGCCAAAGTCCGCAGCGGTTCGTACTCGGATTTTCGCAAATCACCGTCCAAAACAAATAAGATCAAATCTGCCCTCGCCGCCAACTGCCTCGCCAATTCCTCTCTGTAAGTGCCCGCTACTCCCGCTTCCAAGATGCCTGGGGTATCGGTAATTGCTAATTCTCGATCGATTCCTTTCAATGAAAGAGTGTAAGTTTCCCCAACTTCGGTAGTTCCCATCGGCGCGCCCACCTGTCCCGCCATCCGCCCCACCAACGCATTCACAGCGGAAGTTTTGCCCGCAGAACCGGTGCCGAAAACAACTACTCGAACGCTGCCCCTAGCCATGCTAGCTTCAATTTCGCGGGCTCTCAACAGCAAAGCTTGCCGCGCTACTTCATCTTGAATGCGATCGACTTGTTGCCGAATTGCTTTAAGATTTTCCGAAGCTGCTTCACTTTTCACAACAGGAATCTTCGGAGTAATCGGTCGTTTTCCCTTAACTTTCTGAGGGCGTTGCAGCAGCCTAAAATAGTAAAACAGCGCAAAAATTAGGGTTCCCAAAAGTACAATTATCAGGAAAATCAGCAAATTAGCCAGCAGCGGAGAAGCAGACCACGCAACTTGACTGTAAAGCCCTGTTAAGGAACTCACCAGCCCAATAATCAGCCCCAGGGCGAGGCAGAAAGCAGCAATTAAGGTTAACAGGCGCGGCAAAGGCATGAGGGGAGTGGCAAATAAAAGGGTTATGCTGTAAACTACCCGACACTCATGCTTTGCATAGAGTGCGGGCTTTCAGTAGCCCTCAAGACAACTTCCTGCAAAGAGCAGGACATTATCTCGGAACCTCCCGGCAGGTTTACGATCTGCCCCAAAGTAGCAATATTTCTTGCTCCATTCACATCGGCATCGCCAATCCATCCGCATCGCTCATTCAGGCACTCAAACCGCTTACCTTGGCGATTGCCAATCACCTTGCAACAGTGACAAGTTTTGGAGGTATAGCGCGGATCAACCAGTCTTACATCAACGCCAAATTTCACGCCTTTATAGGTCAGGAATTGGCGCAACTGGTAGAACGCCCAACTATTGCTGCGTCTCCGTTCTGTTTTAGACCGTGGCAGTTCATTGGTACGCTCTCTGATTCCGGTCAAGTCTTCCAGGGTAATAGCCTGATTTGATGTCTTGGCTTGCTGGATCAGTCGATAGCTGATGGTATGGTTCAGCCATGTCTGGAATCTCCGTTCTCGTCCACTCAACCGTTGCAAAATCTGTCTCGCCCTTCTACGAGTAGACCTTGTGCCTTTGGACGCTTGACGCTGTAACGAAGCCCGTACACGGCTATATCTGTCTCTGGCTTGTGTTACCTGTTTGCCACTGAATTTCTCTCCAGCAGATGTACAAGCAATGTCTGTGCGTCCCAAATCAACACCCAAGACATCATCAGTCTTTTGTTTCTCTGGTGGCTCAGACTCAAGCTGAATGTTCAGATAAAAGCTACCATCGTTGCGCTTTACCAAAGTTGCCGTTTTGGGGTCTTGTCCTTGCAGCAAGTGTTTTTGGTAATTACCAATGTGCAGCTTAAACTTTTCTCTGCCCTTCAGCATGGTCAAGCTGACCAACCAATCCGATTCGCCGAAGGTGAAAGTTCTCGCGTCGTAAGTGGCAGAAGTGGGGGCAAACTTCTTAACGGGCTTACCCTTTTGCTTTGCCGTTTTGCGATTAGCGCAAACTCTACGAATTGCGTGAATCGTCATTTGAGCAGACAGCCCAGAATGTGATCGCGCTTCCTTGTAAATCCAGGACTGAACAGCAATCTGATTCGTCAGCTTGTCGGGTGTATGGGTGTTCACGTACTCACAGCATTTTGCAAAGGCAGTCAGTACCGCATTCAGCTTTTCAACCTGCTGCTGCGATACTTCCAATTTGCAAGAGACTGTAAGAACTTGGGACATTTTCAATAAGTGAAGTTTTGCTGTTGTTATTGTAGCGTATTGGCAGCTTTCGGGGTATCGAACCCCTCAATTTGCCGCGCATTCCTCCCGACACTCACCTTTCAGGTAGAGTGCGGGACTCCTGCTGTTCTAGTTGATTTTTACATTACGCCGATAGTCATCAGTCATGGCAAATCTCAAATCTCAAATCTCAAATCTCAAATGGCGAAGCGCGCGTTAGCGAAGCCCGCCCCTTGTATCTTAAAAGAGTGAGGACGGTCGATCGCCACATCAAACAGGTGATCGCCACATCACACAGGCGATCGTACCGACAAGTGGGCGATCGTACCGACAAGTGGGCGATCCTACCGACAAGTGGGCGATCCTACCGACAAGTGGGCGATCCTACCGACAATCAGTCGATCGAGCCGACACTCAGGCGATCATACCGACTTTCAGGCGAGCTTACCTTCTTCTTGGTAAATCTAAAGAAACAAGAAAGTTTCTGACGCTTG
>NZ_JAUBTS010000040.1:0-64906 GCF_036705105.1 Microcoleus sp. B9-D4 | reverse complement strand
GACTGTTGACTGTTGACTGTTGACTGTTGACTGTTGACTGTTGACTGTTGACTGTTGACTGTTGACTGTTGACTGTTCGCTGTTGATATATAACAGCTAATAGTTAATACATTCCTGGATGCCTAAAACTGGTCTTTAAACTAACCAAAATACTTTGTTTAATCCTCAACAATAGTTTAAAAAACTGGTTGCTGAGCCTCGGAGTTCGTAATTCCTGTAACAGTCAACAGTCAACCGTCAACCATCAACCGTTAACCAATCGAATTAGCTACTTTCCTTGAGAAGGAGCAATCTTTTGCTGCAACCAAGCCATCATGCGATCGAGCAACAAACCAACTGCGCCAATGTAGAACACCGCTAACAGAATTTCGCTGATGTAGTTTTGCTGGTAAGCATTCCAAATAAAGAAGCCGATACCCGTAATCCCAGACATCACGATTTCCGCAGCAATAATCGCCAGCCAAGCCAAACCGATCGCAATTCTCAATCCTGTGAAGATATAAGGAAGCGCCGACGGAAACAAAATATTCATGTAATATTCCTTTCGAGAAAGTTGCAGCACTTTCGCCACGTTGTTGTAATCGTCGGGAATTTGGCGAACACCTTCAGCCGTGTTGATCAAAATCGGCCAAACTGAGGTGATAAAAATCACGAACAAAGCAGCAGGTTCGTTTTGTTGCAGTGCAGCCAGGGCGATCGGCACCCAAGCCAAAGGCGCCACCATCCGCAAAAACTGGAAAATCGGATCTAAAGCCTTATTCAAGAAGGGATTCGTACCTACCACAACCCCCATGCTGATTCCCACAGCCGCCGCGAGAGTGTAGCCTTTTGCCACCCGTTCCAAACTAGCCAAAGTCTGCCAAAATAAGCCGACTCCGTAGGTTTTGGAGTTCATGAAAGGATACAGCAACAAAATCCGCGTCCGTTCGTCAGTCCAAACGCTGATCGGCCCGGGCAGTTTGATCAGTCCGATGCTCGACAGGAATTGCCAAACCAACAGAAACCCCAAAACTCCTAAAATTGGCGGCAAGATATTTGGGGAATTCTTCTTCCAAAATTCGCCCAATGCTCCTTGGGCATCGACTCCGCCTCTCCGATTTGCGCTGACAGCCATCTTGTTAATCTCCTAAGTTTCTGCTGTTTTTTTCGAGAATAAATTATGGGAAGCTAAGACCCCATCACACTTTTTTAATTGCCAAACTCTTAAGGTAAGCTTCTGGATTTTCCGGGTTAAATTCTTTGCCGTCAAAGAACTTCTCAATGCCGCGAGATGTACTTTTCGGAATGTCAGCATCAGCAACTCCGGCTAATTTTGCTGCGGCTTTCCACAAATCTTCTCGGTTGACTTTATCGATGAGTGTCTTTTTGTCTGCCAAGGTTTTTGTCGGCAGGAAACCCCAGCGCACGCTTTCGGTAATGAACCACAAATCGTGACTCTTGTACGGATAAGAAACGTTGCCGAGGTCGTCTTTCCAGTACAGCGGACTGCTCTTGAAGTCGTTGATGTCTGGTTTGCCGTCGCCCATAACATAATTGCCTTGATAAGGAGGCGTCAAAACAGTCGGAGATACGTCAAAGAAGTTTCTTCCAGAAACAATGGCGACTAATTCGGCTCGATGTTCGGGTTTGTCGCACCACTGCTGGGCCTCAATTAGTCCTGCGAGTAAGGCTTCGGTGGCTTTGGGGTGTTTGTCTACCCAGTCGCCACGAATTGCTAGATATTCCTCTGGGTGATCTTTCCAGATTTGGGAGGTGAGGGCGGACATGAAGCCGATGTTTTCTTTGACAATCCGCAGCGGCCAGGGGTCGCCGGTGCTGAAAGCGTCCATACTTCCAGTTTTCATGTTGGCGACGGTTTGGGCAGCGGGTACTGTTAGCAACTCGGCATCTGCGTCGGGATCGATGCCGTTAGCGGCTAGCCAGTAGCGAATCCAAAAGTCTTGGTTGACTTTGGGGAAGGTGTAGGCTGCTTTGAAGGGAGTACCTGCTTGTTTGAGGCCTTTGATGTAGTCTTGGGCTGCTTGATCTAGTTTAAGTCCGAGCCCTTTGCCTTGGTGTTTGCTCGCGATCGCAATTCCATTTCCGTGAGTGTTCAACTGGGCTAGAACATACATGGGGATTTGGACGCCGTTTTTGGTTATCAGACCTTGACTAATTTGATAAGGCATCGGCATTTGCCACTGGCCGCCGTCAATGCCGCCGCCTGCTGATCCGATTTCTACGTTATCTCTGGCCGAGCCCCAGTTGGCTTGCTTAGCAACTGTTACCTCAGTCATGCCGTATTTGGCAAAAAAGCCTTTTTCTTGGGCAATGATTAAAGGTGCTGCTTCGACGATCGGGATGTATCCCAATGTGATTTTAGTGCTTTCAATTCCTTCGACTCTTTTCTCGTTGGCAACAGCCACTACTGAGGTAGCCGCGGGTATTGCGCCGTCAGCACTGGCAGTTGCACCGGGTTCTGGGGGATTTCCCAAACAGCCTTTGAGCAGTATTGAACCCAGGGCAGATGCACCTGCTGTAACGATAAATTTACGCCGAGAAAGCGCAGAAAATTCATCTGAAAATCTTGTCATAGTCTAGCCTCGCTGCAATTCATAATCTTCTGTAACAACATTCACTGAAGCTTATCAACGCGCTTTTTTGCTGTTCGCTAATTGGGTTTAGCTAACTGTTTTGAGCGCTCTTTGGCAGGAGGGAGCAAAAGATTTATCGCTAGTATAAGTCTTTAAACTATCCCTGCTGATTTGACTTTTTTGATTAATATCGATATTTCGATCGGCCGAGTTCTGTGAGGTGGCAAAAAGCGAGCAGCACATTTTCTTGGCTTCGTTATTAGCTTACCGTACTCTTGCGGAAATTATAAAACAATTATTAAATTTAATTGATAAGTAAATCTTTTAGCCGTGTGCTATCGATAAGGAGCCGTTGGGAAGGGCGATCGGGTTTGCTTATCAAAACTGGTTCAAACCAAGACTTGCGCGGCAAAGGTTGTAGCGAAGGGCGATCGGGCCGCCTTCAAATCTCTTGTCAATAAGTTGCCAACATCGCAGCCACCGCACATTTACTTTGTTAATATATGTCTATTTTTTTTAAGCAAATTGTAGTCTAATATACAGAAATAATGAACTTTTTAGGATTCGGCTGTTTTAAAAGGGTTAACTGGTTTTCATTGGACTAAAATTGGCGCTTAATCGTAAGTGATTTACCGGATATGATATGACGTGGGTTTTTAGGTTTGATTTCTGTAAAACAGAGAAACCCGGTTTCTTGAAGAAACCGGGTTTCTGAACACCCGAAATTACTAATCGGTGGCAGTACCTACAAGTTCGATCGCAGTACCTACAAGTTCGATCGCACTTTTGGGCAGCAGCTTAGTTGGGCGGGTCAAAGCGGTTGACGGAGAGAGCAACACCGATCATCGGTAGGGCGACGCCGAAGCAAATCAGCCACTGATCCAGATTCATCGGAGCCGTCTCAAATATGCTATTGACAAACGGAGAGTTAGCAAAGATAATCTGCAAAATTATCGCCAGGACAATTCCCACACCGAGGGCGGGAGCGCCGCTAACTTCTTCCTTAGAACCGCTAAATTTAGCAATCAAAGAAGGCAACAACTGGCTGAGACTCAACAGGTAAAAAATTCTCCCCATTACCAAAGCTTGAATCGCCATCGTGCGGGCTAGTTCTAAGGTTCCCCAAGGAGCTTGGCGCACCCATTCAAACATTCCGAAAATCAGAGTCCAGTTGTAAAGAGAAATAGCGATGATCCGCTTGATCCGATTTCCGGTGAGGAAAGGTTCGTTGACCGGTCGGGGCTGCTGTTTCATGACTCCCGCTGACTTGGGTTCGAAAGCCAGGGGCACAGTCATGGTGATCGAGTTGAGCATATTCAGCCAGAGAATTTGTAGCGACAAAATCGGCAATTCTCGACCGAGGAGGGTGCTGAGCAAAATTGTCATCGATTCTCCACCGTTGACTGGGAGAATGAAGCTGATTGCTTTGAGCAGATTTTTGTAAACCGATCGCCCTTCTTCGACAGCAGATTCGATCGACGCAAAGTTATCATCGGTAAGAATCATGTCGGCGGCTTCCTTAGAAACCTCCGTACCGCTGCCCATCGCAATGCCGATATCCGCTTGTTTGAGGGCGGGCGCGTCGTTAACGCCGTCTCCCGTCATAGCCACAATTTCGCCTTGAAGCTGCAAAGCTTCTACGAGGCGGAGTTTTTGTTCTGGGGCGACGCGGGCAAAAACTGAGCCGGCTTCTACAGCTTCGCCGAGTTCCTGCTTGCTCATTGCGGCGAGTTGAGCACCGGTGTAGGCTACAAGTTCCCTGTGGTGCTTGGTTTTGCGGAATCCCATGCGGCGGGCGATCGCCTTGGCTGTAGCGATGTGGTCGCCGGTAATCATTTTGACTTGGATGCCGGCGGTTTGACAAGCTTGGACGGCTGCGATCGCTTCTGCCCGCGGCGGGTCGATCATGCCTTGGAGTCCCAAGAAAATCAGCCCTGACTCCAAATCCGAGTGATCGACGGAATTTTGGCTTTGGGGTACTGGCTTTTTCGCGAAAGCCAAGACGCGCAAGCCTTGCTTTGCCATTTCATCGACTTGATGGTGAATTGGTGCCCGATCGACTTCTACCGGATTTCCTTGGGTATCGAGACTGGAACCGCAGCGGCCGAGAATTGATTCTACGGAACCTTTGACGTACAAAATTTTGCCAGCGGGAGTTCGGTGCAGCGTCGCCATGTATTGAAACTGAGATTCAAAGGGAATTGAATCCAGGCGCTGCATTGACTTGGACAAAGTTTGCTGACTCAAATCAGCTTTTTTGCCTGCAGCAATTAACGCTCCTTCTGTCGGATCTCCGACGACTATCCAATCATCATCTTTGAATTCCAAGTGAGAGTCGTTGCAAAGCAGTCCAGCTTGCAAACATTCTTGCAAAGTTGGAGCTTGGCTAACAGTAATTGGCAGTTGGTTGAGTTGAATTTCACCTTCGGGGCTGTATCCCGTACCCGTAACCGAGTAGGATTCGCCGCCAGAATAGATTTCTTGCACCGTCATTTGGTTTTCCGTCAAAGTTCCGGTTTTGTCGGAACAGATGACTGTAGCGCCGCCGAGGGTTTCGACTGCGGGCAATTTGCGGACGATCGCGTGGCGATTTGCCATCCGGGAAACGCCTACGGCTAGGGTGACGGTAATGACGGCGGGTAAGCCTTCGGGAATTGCGCCGACAATCAGGGCGACAGCGGGTTCGACTGCTTCTTTAAAGGCTGAAACCCCCTCTGGGACAGGTCTGCCCAATCTGACGGCGAAGGTCAAGGTTGCCATTCCCAACACGAATAACAGCCAGTTTTGACTGAATTGGTTGAATTTGCGGGTTAAGGGGGTGGTGAGATCGATGTGCCTATCTAATAGTTGGGAGATTTTGCCGGTTTCGGTTTTATTGGCGATCGCAATTACGATGCCACTAGCTTGGCCAAAAGTGACAAAACTGCCGGCATAGGCCATGTTATCCCGTTCTGCTAGTGGCGTTTCTTGTGGCAGAACCAAGTCTCCAGATAGTCCTAATTCTTTTTCGACAGCAACAGATTCCCCGGTGAGTCCCGATTCGTCGATTTGCAAGTCGCGCACTTTCACTAAGCGCAAGTCTGCCGGTACTTTGTCGCCGGAAGTCAGAATTACTAAGTCGCCGACTACGAGTTCTTTGGAGGGAATTCTTAATTTTTTGCCGCCCCGAATAACTGTGGCTTCTGTGGTGACAGCTTGGGCTAGGGCTTCAATTTTTTTCTCGGCTCCAGCTTCTTGGATGAAACTAATCGTAGCGTTGGTGGTTGTTACGCCCCAAATTACGCTAGCGTTTAGCCATTCTCCGATCACTGCTTTGATTAAACCTGCACTCAGCAAGATGATCAGGAGGGGTTGGTTAAATTGCAGGATAAATTTTAACCAGGCTGGTTTCCCTGCTTTAACCGTTAGTTCGTTGGGCCCGAATTTCTGTTGGCGATGGTTGGCTTCTGTCGGTTCTAAACCGCTTTCCAGGTTGGTTTCTAAGATAGTTGCAACCTTGGATATTTCTAGGTAGTGCCAATATTGCTCTGCTACGTCTACATCGTTGGCGGATCTTGATGGCATGATTCTTCCTGAATATTGGGGGTGTGTGAGGAGCTTCGATCGCTCTTTAATAGGCACGCTCAATACAACTCATCGCTCGTTGGAGCGTGAATATATTGAGCGGCTTAATTGTTTGTTGATTACTTTAACGGGCTGTGACTTACATCTATATTACAACGGATGTGGCCGTTTGTGGCAAGAGATTTGGGGAATTATTTGCGGCGCTAAATCTTGTTTGGGACTTGGTGGCTAAGGTGGGGAAAAGTCGATCGAATCCCTTGACATTTTGCAAGTTTTAGGTGTGGTTGAAGAAAGGCACGACACGGAAGTCACGGATACACGGATTCATTATTGAGCAGGAGTCAGGAGTTATCGATCGCAAAGCGTGTTAAAACCGAGTTAAGCGATCGTATTCTGAACTTATGGAAATAGTAGTGACGCTGGTGCTGGGTTCGGTGCTGTTGGTCTAGGAAATGCGGTTCGGGCGAGTGTTAGTTCGATCGCCCGTTACAGAAGAGGAGTTGTTTAAGGGCAGAAATTCGATCGCCCTGGCTTTGGCGATGCACTCGCGTGCGATCGTTGTGACCGAAAGCATCCAGGATACCCGCCACGTGATTCATTCCGAAAGCAGACTCAGTACCGGTGAAATAAAAAACCTGTATCCGATGAAACTTGCCGAACGTATTTATCTCGCGCAAGTCAATGCTTGAATCTAAAATCTAAAATCTAAAATCTAAAATCGATTGACTCAATGCTATCAATTGCTAGTCTGCTAGCCCAAAACACTGAGCACCCTTTAGACAATTGAATTGAGATTTTGGGCTGCATCGTTCAATTGTTGAGTGCCTACTTTGGTTTGAGTAATACCACTAGCTGTTTCTTTGGCAGATAGGTTGAGGCTGTTCATAGCATCCACTACTTGTTTAATAGCAACTGCTTGTTGTTGAGCAGTTAGAGAAATTTGTTGATTGTTCAATACCACATTGTTAACAGCATTTGCTACTTCCGAGAAAGCTGCAGCCGTTTCTTGACTGATTTTGGTTCCTTCTTCTACTGTTTTAGTACCTTCCTTTGTCACCGTTACGGTGGAATTTATCGCATTCTTGATATCATCGACTAGGCGGTTAATTTTCTGGGCTGATTTCTTACTTTTATCTGCTAGTTTGCGAATTTCTGTGGCTATGACAGTAAAACCTTTGGCGTTTTCGCCCGCCCGGACTGCTTCTACTGAGGCATTCAGTGCCAGCATATTTGTTTGATTGGCTAAATCTGTGACATCAGTAGAGATATTGCCAATCTGATGGGTTTGTTCGCTCAATTTCAGAATTTGTGCCGCGATTGCCCCGACATTTTCTTTCAATATTGTCATCGATTCCAGGGTTTGCTCCACTGCTAGGGTTCCCTTTTCAGTGCTCTTTAAAGCTTGCCGTGCAGATTCCGCACCAGCTTGGGCTTGTTGGGCTGATTGTTGGGAAGCAGCGCCCAACTCATCCATTGTGATTGTCGTTTGATTTACAGAGCTCGATTGCTGTGCGGCTGTGCGTTCCTGCTGTTCAACTGTGGCCGCAATCTCTGTGGAAGAACTGGCGATCGTATTTGCTACCTGATTGATTGGTCGGATAATTTTAGCAAAAATAAATAATACAATAAATGAACCCAATACTACAGCAACAACCGTACCTCCTATAGAAACAGTCGCCGCTAATTGCTCGGAATGTTTTGCTAATTTTGTTCTTTGAACCAGTAGATTATCTTCTACTTTAAGCATTTCTGCCAGCTTAGCCCTGATTTCATCCATAAGTATCTTGCCTTTACCTGAAATCACCAAGGCTCTTAGCTCTGGTTCTTTCCCAGCCCTTTTCAGGGATATAGTTTCCGCTAATTCATCTAGTTTTTGCTGACCCAACTTTTCAACTTGCTCCAACTTTTTCACTTGCTCATGATTATCTTTTATTAACTTTTTGGTCTCATTTACTGTTTTATAAAAGGCTAGTTGACCATTGTTATAAGGTTCTAAAAATTCCTCCTTACCAGCGAAGATAAACCCCCGCTGTCCTGTTTCAGCATCCAATAAATCTTTTTCTAGGGCTTGCAAATTGGTCTTGACTACATAAGTGTGCGTTTGCAACTCAATAGCTTCTGCTAAATTATCCATACTCAATTTAGTGGCAAATCCGATGCTAATCATTAAGAAAAAAATGGAGCCGAAGCCCAACGGAACTACTTTACTAAGCCGAATAATATTGTGCCACATTGCACTTTCTACTCCTTGATTCGTTGTTGACTTTTGTGGGGGAAGTTGCAGCGTCAATAATTTCCTGATGTTTTTCACCCAAGTAGTTATTTAATCCCTAATACTAATTCATAATTAATGCCCCTTTTTTCGTGGAAAAACTTCCAGCGCTTCTTTTTGCTTTCTTGGCTTTACCAACTCAACCATTGACTCAGACTCATCAAGAAAAATCTGGCAAAACTTAACGTCGAGCAAGCGATGCAGGTCAAAGTCTTTAGGATTAAGGGTTGTTTTGCCTGCTTTGATTTTGCATAAATCCTGTTTATTCGATTGTAGCTGGAAATTCAGGAACCAAACCGAAAAATCGTCAAATTCTCTCCCCCACTTTTCCTCTCTCCCACTATTGATTGGGGTTCAAGTCGATCGCATAAATGTTACAACCTAGTTAAGCAACAAAATTTTGAGTTCATGGAAATAGTAGTGACGTTGGTGCTGGGTTCGGTGCTGTTTGTCTGGGGAATGCGGTTCGGGCGAGTGTTAGTTCGATCGGGAGTGACGGCTAATGATTTGTTTAAGGGCAGAAATTCGATCGCCCTGCTGTTTTTGGGTTTTTATATTGCCTTGCTGCTACTGGCTCTAAATATGCCTCAAATGCCTGTTTTGCCTATCGAGTGGCGCTTTCACGGGATGCGAGTTACTTGGACTTTGCTCAGAGTGATGCTGATGGGAGTCTGCGGTATTGGCTTTAGTATAAGTTGGTTGACAGCGCGACCTCAAGTAATCGCAGTAATTTTAATTTGCTTGTTGGGATTGGGAGGATTTACAAGCGCTGAAAACTATTTCATGGCGCCAATTTACGCTGATTTAATAGATAATTTGCAGCCAAACGGTGTATTTCGGCAAACATCTAACAGCAGTTGCGCCCCCGCCGCCCTAGCAACAGTGTTAAGGCGTTGGGGAATCGAGGCGACGGAATCGAATGTAGCGCGTTTTGCCCGCACGAGTCGCTTGGGAACTTCGATGCCGCAGTTAATTATAGCAGCAAGAGCTTTGGGCGTAAATGCGATCGAACTAACGCCAACTTGGGAGCAAATTCAGCAAATTAATCGCCCCGGAGTGCTAGCAGTTTGGCTATTTGACGGCCCTCGGAAGCTACCCCACGCGGTCGCTTTGCTGGGAATGAATGACACTGTAGCTGCCATTGGAGACCCGGCGCGGGGCAGGATTTTCTATTTAGATAGGGCAACTTTTGCCGAGGTTTGGCGCGATCAATACGTGCCGATTTTTCGGTCTGCGGATATCTGGTTAAGCAATCAGCAAGCTATTGACTATTTGAGTAAATTAGGATATAATTCTGGTAATTTGCAAGCAGATATTGAGCGTTTTCAAACAGATAAAAAATTGCAAGTCAGCGGCAACTTAGACCGGATGACAGAGTTAATGTTGAGCGGCAGTTTTTTGCACGAAGTCCCCAGATTGGATGGGAAATAGTTATTGAAAATCGTCAACCGCAGAGGCACTCTTGAGCGACAGAAAATAGGAATCATGCGGTTTTTTTCCAACAATCTTTGAGTCATCCGTTCCTAAGCTGTTCTGCATTTAAATGGTATGTCAAAAAAATTTAAAGTCTTGTGGGGAGTAGGGGTTGGGCGTCCCGCCCGCCCTCAATCTACAATTTAAATGCGCGACAGCTTAGCGATCGCAAATATGTGATCGCCCCGGCAGATAATCGACGATCGCACCTTGGTAGCATGGCTGCCTGAAATTACCGTAAGCGTAGGCAGTAGCATCTAATTCCTCCTCTATTATTACGGTCGATCGCACCTTGGCTACCCCTCACCGTTTTTGACAATTGGGAACAGTTGAATCGGTCATTTTCGGCTCAGAAAGCTTGACTTCCCATCCAGGTAAATTCCACCAATTAACTCGCTGATTCGGCTGAATCCAAAAGTTGAGTTGCGTGATCTTGCCATCCTCAAATATGAGTGTGGGAAAGTTAGGATAACTGGTATCATCGGTTTCGCGATAAGTGCGTCCAAGGTAATTTAGGCAGGTCGTTAATCCCTCAGTAATTCCCAATTCTTCCACTCCCGTTCCCTTCAATTTGGCATCATCGTAGGTGAAAGAACCGTTGAATGAATTGCCCGCTAACCCGCCTTTGGTAACAGTGATGGTGAAATCGTAGGTGACGGGAACTGCGTAGGCTTGGGTTGCATTTACAACTGTGCTCAGAAGAGTCGTGGCTATGGCCACCGATAGTTTTGAAATTGCTCGCACACTCGCATCCCGAAACAGAACAACACTATAAATTTTGTTTTCAGCCATCGGGAAACTCCTTAACTACGCTTCTGTCGTAAGTGATTTACCGGATATGATATCATAAGTAATCAGTTAAATTCGATCGCACCAGAGTGCCAAGCAAACAAAAATTACCGCCTCTGCCTAATCCTGTATACTTTTTTCCACTGCAAACCCCAAGAGAAACCACTCGTCTTTAATCGCCCAGAATTAACTCAGTAGATTGAACAATATTCATTCCCGCCGCCGCAAATTTTTGATAAGCTGCATCTGCTTGTTCCGTAAAATCAACAACACCCGGAACAACCACAGGCGAAGTGCAATCTTCCAGCAAATAAACCTTCTTTGCCAAAGTCGGATCTCGCGCCAAAATTTCCGTTAACAAATCATCAATTGTCCAAGCAACGCAGTGACTTTTGGCTTGTCCGGCAATAATTACTGCATCAAAATCGAGTAATTTATCAATAAACTTAGCATTCTTTTCCGCAATCGGATTGCCGTCGAACCCATCTAACACTTCCGGTCGCAAAACCGAATAGTTTTCTGTCAGTGGATTCCCACCTTTGATTTCAAAAAGTGCTTGGCTGTTGCGGGCTATAGTATGAAAAAATATTGCTTCTTCCACCGCAGAAACCAGCGCGTGTCCGATGCCACCCAGCATCGAGTGATAGGGCCAAATTGTCAGGGGATATTTCCCATCGGCGCTGAGTTTTTTGACGTAGTGGCAAGCCTGTTTTTCCAGTGCTGAAAAATTGCCCCCGCTGATGCTATCGGCGACGGCTGGATTGACTTTCCAAATGCCTTTTTGGACATCTTCGAGTGTAAGAGAAGTTGCGGCTGGTAGGGGGTGTTCGCCAGCTTCGTTTATCCAAAAGATTGGATGAAAAATTTGCATGGCGGTGTGGGTGTCCATTGTCGGCGCAATGGTTGTAATTGCGTTTAAATTACGGTAAATAAATTCGCACAGTCGTCGGTTGTCGTCTACTGCACCGCTACCGGAACGCCCGCCCACAAATAGTTCAAATTCGGGCAAGCAAAAGGTATTTTGGGCGTCTATTATCAGCAAACAAATCTGATTTTTGTCGCTGGCGGCGGGCTGGATGCTGTGCTGCTTTGCCCAATCTTTCGCTTGGGTGGCGCGTTCTTGGTAGGGTACTCGCCAGACTTCGCCTAATTTTTTGGGGTCGAAATGTTCGGGGATTGGAAGTTGGGCTGGTGGTGTCATGACGATCGCTTTTAGGGTAGTTTACAGTAATAATTTAAGTTTGCAGTATAATGCTGATAAATATTTGCGGGTTAATCATGACAAAAGCACGAATCCAAGATTATGCTAGGGTAAAATTTAAACGCATAGTGTTGTTTTTTTTGATCGCACTTTTGGTCGCTCTCTTAATTGTAGCAACTAGATCTCCCTATGTTCAAGATGTTTTGAGAACTCTGTTAATGCGGATCGAGGATTTAGGGTGGTGGGGGCCGGTGGCTTTTGTAGCTACTTATAACTTGGCTACTGTGCTGTTTGTACCTGGTTCGGTACTGACGCTGGGAGGGGGGGCGATTTTTGGTTTGTGGTGGGGTTCAGTTTACGTATTTGCGGCTTCCATTTTAGGTGCTGTATTTGCTTTTGCGATCGGGCGCTATTTGTGCCGCGATCGCGTGGTAAAATATATGGAATCTCACCCCAAGTTTAAAGCTCTCGATCGCGCAGTTTCCCAACAAGGATTAAAAATAGTTTTTTTGACTCGTCTTTGTCCTTTATTTCCTTTCAATTTATTGAATTACGCTCTGGGAATTACTCAAGTTTCTTTGAAAGATTACGTGCTAGGTTCCTTGGGCATGATACCTGGTACAATTATGTACGTTTACTCTGGTTCTTTGGTGGGAGAGGTTGCTGCGATAGGTACGGCAACTGTGTATGTAAGTCCTCAAGATTCCGCAGTAAAATGGTTGATTAATATTATCAGTTTTCTTGCTACAGTCGCTGTTACTGTCTTTATCACTCGCATAGCCAGCAAAGCTTTGGAAGAAAGTATTTAATTAGGAGAATTTGCCCATGCTGCCGTCAAAAGTCGATCGCGTAACTGTCCCCCCGATGGACGAACACAACCAGAAATTAGTCTCCTATTTGCATCCGCCCGATTGGGTAAATCCGCAGCCTGCTAGTTCTTATAATTTAGTAGTAATTGGCGCAGGCCCCGCTGGATTAATTGTGGCTGCCGGTGCCGCCGGTTTGGGCGCGAAAGTTGCTTTGATTGAAAAACATTTGATGGGCGGCGACTGTTTGAATGTCGGTTGTGTGCCGTCAAAAGCTTTAATTCGATCGTCTCGCACTGTTGGCGATATCTGGGAAGCAAATAAATTTGGTGTTAATGTTTCTGACAGTGTAGAAGTGGATTTTGCCGCTGTGATGGAACGGCTGCGCCGCATCAGGGCGGGAATCAGCGATGTTGATTCTGTTCAACGCTACCAAGACAAATTAGGAGTCGATGTTTTCTTAGGTTCCGGTCGTTTTACTAGCAATAATACAGTAGAAGTAGGCGGTCAAACTCTTCGCTTTAAAAAAGCAGTAATTGCCACAGGTGCAAGGGCGCTACAACCACAAATTCCCGGTTTACTAGAAGCTGGATATTTGACAAATGAAACTGTCTTTAACCTGACAGAAAGACCTCAACGTTTGGCAGTAATTGGCGCAGGGCCGATCGGCTGCGAATTGGCTCAAGCCTTTCGGCGGCTGGGTTCGGAAGTCGTATTGCTGCACAAAAATGCTCAGATTTTAGACAAGGAAGATGCGGATGCTGCTACAATTGTGCAGCAGGCTTTTCTACGCGAAGAAATTCAACTAATACTAGAATCCACAATAGAGCGCGTTGAAAACACAAATACAGGCAAAGTAATTTATTATCAATCTAAAGGTAAGGAAGCATCGGTAACAGTAGATGAAATTATTGTGAGTACAGGGCGATCGCCCAACGTCGAAGGATTAAATCTGGAGGCGATCGGCGTTGAATACGATACACAAACAGGCGTATTTGTCAACGACAACTTGCAAACTACTAATCCCCGCATTTATGCCGCCGGCGATATTTGCATGAAACATAAATTTACTCACGCTGCTGATTTTGCCGCGAGGATAGTGATTCAAAACACTCTATTTTTCGGGCGCAAAAAGCTCAGCGCTTTGACGATACCTTGGTGTACTTACACAAACCCGGAAATTGCGCGCGTCGGAATTGGGGAACACGAGGCTAAGGAAAAAGGCATTGATATCGATACATTTTTAATTCCTTTCAGTCAAGTCGATCGGGCAATTATTGACGGCGAAGAGGAAGGATTTGTGAAAATTCACGTCAAAAAAGGCAGCGATAAAATATTAGGTGCAACTATTGTAGCCCGACACGCTGGGGATATGATCAGCGAGATTACTTTGGCAATGGTTAACAATATTGGTTTGGGAAAGATTGCTAGCACAATTCACCCGTATCCAACACAAGCTGATGCAATTCGGAAAGCCGGAGATGCTTACAATCGCACTCGTTTGACGCCGTTTGTGAAAAATTTGTTTAATCGCTGGCTGGCTTGGACGCGATAGTTTGAACTGTATTGAATCAACACCAGGTACAATTGAACCGTAGGGGCGGGTTCACCAACCATCTCTGGAAAAAATTAATAATCTCCTAAACCCGCCCCCACCCGATAGAAAATACAAATTTACCATTAATTTATTGAATCAAATGTTGATGTAAAATTGGGCGGTGGCGGGGCGGGTTTATCAGATTGTTTGATTTGTGTTACATATTTCGGTGAACCCGCCCCTACAGAGATTGCGGTTTTCAATATTCCCATTTACGTTTCTGTTTCTGTTTCAAATCCAACACCTTCATACAAAAGTGCGATCGGCAAATCAAACTCAATGCTTGATAAAGTGATTATCTCCCCAGCAGTGTAAGAATAGTACAGCCACATTTTCCCCTCTCCCCGACAGTAACGCTCAACAAAAATCTTTTGTGAATCAATCAAGATATACTCTTGTAAAGTCGGAATTTTTAGATAACAAGTGAATTTTTCATCCCGATCTTTAGCACTTGTACTGGGAGAAAGAACTTCCACAATGATTTTAGGATTATGAATGAATTTGCGGGAATCCAGGTCTTGAGGGTCGCAACTGACTATCACATCAGGGTAGTAGTAACGGCTTTGAAAACTGACTTGCAATTTCACATCTGACACGTTCATCCGACAGCCTCTGGAACGCAGATGCGGGTACAAGTTCCTGTAAAAGTTAAGTGCAAGATCGTTATGGGGAATTGTACTGCCCGTCATGGCAAAAACTTCGCCGTTGACATATTCGTGGCGAATCTCTTGTTGAGCTTCCCATTCTAGGTATTCCTCAACCGTCATTTTTTGGGGTGCTTGGGGAATGGCTATCATAACAAAATTTTTTGTACTGTTACTTTGATTATAGCATTAGGCATGGGACAATTGTCAAACAAACCCTGCCTTAAAAATCCCCTTCATCTACTTGGAATACCGTCAATCCCAAGCCTCTCCACATATCAACAACTTGCTGGCGATCGTCCAAAACAAACTTAACATTATATTTCCCTGCAATATGCTGCCGATACAACTCTTCCTTCATAATTGCATCCTTCCTCATATCTCCAGTTTTCCGCAGATAAAGAGCGGCATAATTAACCTCATACTGCTGCAACCATTTTTCAGTTTGAGGCTGACAATCATCTGTTCGGCCCGACACTACAATAATATGGGCGCTGGATTGCCACTTGCGAACGGTATCTAAAACCGGCTGATTTGGTAAATCGCGATCGCACGTAGAAGCATCAAAAGGATTTCTGCCATTGAGAAGCGCTAATGTGCCGTCCATATCCACAATAATTGCATCCGGCAAATCCGGGTTATATTCCGGCGGCACAACGGGAACCCGCACGTACTTATTGTACATCTTCACGATCACATCTTTGCCCACCGAATTCAGCCTTTTCAAATCCCGTTTAATACATTCCTCAACCGGAACTTGTAGGAAAGAATCATTAACTTCGACAACAGCTTTACCTTTAACCAACTCCTTGATATGCTCGATGTGAGGCCCAAAATTAGTATCATCAACAATGACGTGCTTGCCACTTTCCAAAGCCATCAAAATAATCGTATCTCTCAACTGCACAATAAACTTTTCATTCGCAGGCGACCAATGAGAAGCGTGAGCCATTTCTCTGAGCAAATCTTTATTGCTACGCACCCACTTTGCAGGTTCCGACAGCAGCAATTCCCTAGCAAATTGAGATTTTCCCGAAGCAGGTAAGCCGACAAGTACAATAACTCTTTTCATGGCAATTGGCAATTGGTAATTGGTAATTGGGCATTGGGCATTGGGCATTGGGCATTGTTTAAATACTTACCTCTTCATTCCATCCGTTACATCCGTTACATCCGTTACATAATCCGTTGCCGAACTTCCCTCTTCCTTAAACATCTGCCTCACGCTCGATAATTAATCCGTGTATCCGTGTCAAAATCCGTGTCGTGCCTTCTTCTTCACAAACCTAAATGGATGTAATCTAAACCCAGCAACTCTTCTATTTTATGAATAGTAACATCACGGAGAGCTTCTTTCACTCCCGCAACTCTTCGGGCCCGCAAAGAAAACAAAATCCCGGAATACGGCAAATGTTTCACAGCTAATGCAAAATCTTTCTGAACTTCGATATGTTCGTGCTGTCGGTAAGCTTCCTCGATTTCTTCAACCAAAGATTGATATTTGTCCTTAACTTGTTGATACAACTCACTCCACTCAGGAAAATAAGCTAAAAACTCTTCTCCTTCATTAGTTAAAACAATCTCGATCATCCTGCGCGTCGAAAACCCTTCACGCAGATGGGAAATCGCGACATATTGCGGAGACTTAACTTTAACTCGGTTGAAGTTAGCGTCGCAGATAATATACCCTTCAGAATCCATCGGGTCTAAATGTTGAGCGGCTTCGATAACTTCTTTCCAGCTAGTTAAAGGATAGGATGCGACCAATTCCCATCCGTATTTATTTGCCCAAATACTCGGGTCTGTTTCTAGCAGCGTTTGAGTGTTGCGAACCCCGTGCAGCACGATTTGATTGTTTTGTTGCTGGACAACTATTCTATTGTAAGGCGTCATCAACTCAAAGATAAAACACTGGTCGGTTTCTTGTGGCAATTGATATTCCAATTCTTGCCAGACTTTCCAAAAAAGTTCGGCAAAGCTGAACCCAAAACCATTAACTTCGCCGGCGGCGTCGGGAGTGCCGCTAGATTGCACTCTCCATTCTCCCTTGTAAAAATACAGTACAGTCAGAGAACCGTCTAGTTTTTCATAAACTTTGGCATGACTCCAATCAATTGCAGCGGCGTGAATTTCTCCGTAATTAAAAAATTTGTCGTAGGGATAAGAAACTATCTGCCAATCTTGAGATGAATCTAAAATAATGCCTCGGCACTGCTGGACTATTTTTTCGCCTAGGGGAGATTCTATCTGCGAGTATTTCAGACAGACTAAATCGGGATATTGGCGGTGGCGGGTAACTTTGATATGATAAGTTTCGGACAAGGTTTCCAATCCGTGCTGGCGTAAATAATCTTGCAGTTCCACGTTCTCTTCCTAAATTTGTCGCCTTTTCTATTTTATCGGTAACTGCATATTTTAGGGAGTTTGTAAAAAAAATTAAAGTTGCTCTTTTGCGGAATGCCTATTGTGAGTTTGGTATTTTGGAGTAGGGTTGTAAATAGGTGAATGCGCTTCACCGAAAAACCGGACTATTTCGACAGTAAGGAAAAAAATAATGAACAATAAATTATTACTTTTGGCGACTTCTACGTGTGTATTGACTGTTTTAGTACCTGTATCGCGAGTTTTTGGTGCGTGCGAATTGTCGCAGCGGCCGCCGGAAACCCAATCTGTTGCTGTAGCGGGTACTGTTGTTCCGGTAAGTCAAATTTTGCAAAAGTTAAAAGGCAAAACACAAGTACCCATTTTCCTCCCCAGCCGGCTTCCTATTTCCCAGAAGCTTTACTATCAAAGCCAAGCAAAAACGGACAGCTATACTATTTCAATGGAGTATACAGCAGATTGCCGAGGTGCGGGAGCTTGCACTTTTGGGGAAATTCGAGGTGAGAAAGGCGGTGAGTTTTCTACTAAAGTAGAAGGGGTAACTAAGACTTTAAAAAATGTTCAACTGGCTGACCGAGTGAAAGGAGTTTTTCACAATGGTTGCGGGGCTTACTGCACAGCAACACTTGAGTGGAAAAGTCAGGGTTTTATGTATACCGTAGCCCTTAAGAACGGACGAGAATCTGATTTAATTTTAATAGCAAATTCTGCTATTCTAGCTCGGAAGCGTTAAGTTTTGTAGTCGGGGACGCACAACTTCTATCTGTAGGGTGCTCCGTGCGTACCTGACCGTTATTGTATGATATATCTTAACTCGCACTCGCCTCTTACAAGATGCTATGGTTTTTTTGCGCTGACCTACTTAGGGGGAAATCAGGATGAGGAGAAGATGGCTATTTGCGGCGATTTTTGCTTGTGTGGTGACTGCTTTTACCATCGCACCTTTGACACCAAACTCAGCGTTAGCAAGGACTCAACTCCCGATTACAGAAATCCGCTGGTTTAATTATTCCCCTGAAGATAGCTGGCAACCGATACAATTTATTGTACCCGATCGCAATACTGCAAAATCTGTCGGCAGCCGCAAGTTGCGGTTGTACGATGTTCATATTGCCAAGATGTTTGAGATTTCTCATTTTCTGTGCGATCGCGATCGTGCTTCTGAGGGTTACAATTGGTCTTATCAAGCGGAAAATGGCAATATTGAGATGGGACGCTTCAAAATTAGCTGCAATCTCGCCCGTTCCATAGCCACAGCTTACGGCTTAGGGAAACCAGAAAGTACAGTGATTCGCCGCAGCTTCAACCTGAAAAATGGTCGCCCTTCTTTTGCGCTAGAAAAATACTCTATTCCCACTTTGAACATTGCTAAAAATAGAGTTGTGCAGTGGAGGAATTTTGTGCAAAAGTTTCCCCAAATCCCCGATAACTCAGGTGCAAACCAAGCTAACAGTCGTTTTCCTGCTAGTAACATCTTTAGACAAATCAAAGGCAAAACGCGAGTGCCTGTTTTTCTTCCTAGTAGACTTCCTTTATCTGACATTCAGCAACTGGATTTTGATGTGCAAGCCGGTGCCAACGGTTACATTGTGGGAATGTATTTAGGCAAAGGATGCCGCGCGGGATCTTGTTATTTCGGCACAATCGAAGCTAAAAGAAATGAACCGTTTTCGCCTCCTTCGCAATTGCCGCAGGATACTTACAGAAGCGTTGAATTGGCAGGCGGATTCAGGGGGATTTATTTCAATAATTGCGGTGCTTACTGCACTGCTTTTGTTGAGTGGCAAAGGCTGGGGGTGCTGTACCGAGTCACAAGGAAAAACGCACGGCAGCAAGAAGTTGTCCAGATAGCAAATTCTGCACTTCAAGCAGGGCAACGTTAAATTGTGGTGGGAAATGGAAAAGGTACGCGCGACCTTTTTCGCATTAAATATCCCGTTGCTGTACAATTAAAAAGTACCTAAAAAACTAATGAGATGCCTGCGATTAGCGTTGAAGAAGCCAAGCAGAGTCTGCAAGCTATCTTGGAAAAGGTGGCAAAAGGAGAAGAAGTGACAATCCTACAGGAAGGCCAAGTAGTAGCTCGCGTAGTCCCGCCGCTATCCAAGGAGCAGCGGTTAGCTAGGCGTAAAGCATTCCGAAACTCCCTTAATGTCAAGGGCGAGCCAATGAGTGCAACAGTCATTAGGCTAAGGGAGGAAGCACGGTATTGATTTATATAGATATTATTAAAGTAAAGTTCAGTTATTAATTGCCGTAGCTGAGGGCTAAAAGTTCGAGATCCCTTTGGTCAACGAAGCTGCTACAAATAAATACGATCGCCCTTTTCCCCTCGCCACTACATTTCTCTCCCCAAATCCCGCAATCTTTAAGCTAATTCTTTCTCGCTGCAGCTAAGCTAACTCCTCATGTCAACCAGGTTCATCCGGCTCGACGCTAGGTAAATCTCACATCTTGCACCATTCTCGCTTAACAGGCTTTCCGGCCTGTTCCACAAAGAGTAGATTTTCTTGTGGAACGGGCATCTTGCCCGTTCCTAAAACGCTTATTGACAATGGTGCAACATCTCAGTAAATCATACATCGCCGGCAGGCTTTGCTTCGGAATGTCGATCGCCCCCATGCCAGCGACTCCCAATGCTGGATGGGAAACATCATCAAGACTCACTGCTACTGGCGGTCATACCATTTTAGATTTTAGATTTTAGATTTTAGATTGGCAATGGCTTATTATGTAAAGGTTTGGAGCTTGCCTACCGTTGCATCCTTTTTTCAAACAGGCGGTCAAAATTTGGTATTTCTATTTTATCGCCCGAATTATCCCAACCAGCAATTAAAGTCCCCACCTGCGGTACGCTAGATCAGGTGAATATATTGGCTGATTTCAAGCTATCCTCCGATCGATCTTATGTCCCCAACCACATCTGCCCCTTCCCGAACCGTTCGCATCGGTTCCCGCAAAAGCCAACTCGCTCTCGTGCAAACCCACTGGGTGCAAGAACAGCTACAGAAACACTTCCCGCAACACACTTTTGAAGTCCACACCATGTCCACCCAAGGGGACATAATACTTGATGTCGCCCTCGCTAAAATTGGCGATAAAGGACTTTTCACCAAAGAATTAGAAACGGGAATGATTAACAATGAAACGGACTTTGCCGTTCATTCCCTCAAAGATTTGCCTACTAATTTGCCCGAAGGTTTAATTTTAGGATGCGTCACCGAACGGGAAAATCCCGCTGACGCCCTGGTAGTTCACTCCAAGCACAAAGACAAGCAACTCGACACTCTCCCAGAAGGTGCAGTAATCGGCACTTCTTCCCTGCGGCGGCTGGCTCAACTGCGGCACCATTTCCCTCATTTTGAATTTAAAGATATTCGCGGCAATCTCAATACTAGACTCGCTAAATTAGATGAGGGCGGTTACGACGCGATTATTTTAGCAGTTGCCGGATTGGAAAGATTGGGAATGGGCGATCGCATCCACCAAATTATCCCTGCTGAAATCTCCCTTCACGCCGTAGGACAAGGTGCTTTGGGCATCGAATGCCGCGCCGGAGACACAGAAATCATGGCACTGATTAAAGCTCTCGAACACTCGGAAACCGCCCAAAGATGTTATGCTGAACGCGCATTCCTGCGGGAGTTAGAAGGCGGCTGTCAAGTGCCGATCGGCGTCAATACCAAAATAGAAAACGGTCAATTAACCTTAACCGGAATGGTATCGAGTCTCGACGGCCAGCGATTCGTCAAAGATAGTGTTTCCGGCGCCGCCGAGACTGCTGAAATGATCGGAATTGACCTCGCTCACCGCTTGCGCCAACAGGGTGCTAGTGCAATTTTGGAGGAAATATTTGTCGAAGTTCAACGTGGTTCCTAAAACCGATCGGCATCTCTTTGTCAATGCTTTTAGACGCGATATATCGCCTTTTGTAATAAAATAAACAGAACAGGCGGTTTGCTTTGGCAAAACAGGTAGAGTAGCAGTCAGATTGTAGATTTTTGATGGGATTTTAGGTAGGACTTGCGCGATAGATTTCAAAAATATCTGACTAATTTAGGACGCTCCGCACGGGTGTTGAGCAACCCGGTTTCTGATGTAAGTCTCGCTGTATAGCCCAAGATTTATGGTAAAAACCGATTTTTTTTCGTAAGTCCTATAATTCTTAACATCCCCATCCAAAATCTACAATCAAACATCGAAAATTAATCAGCAATTTATTTCAGGTAAAAGCCAAATATGAGCGCTAGAGAAACTCAATTAAAGCTGGAATTGAAAAAGGTTCAGCAACTTTATAGCAAAATGCAGGCAGACCAACAAGCTTTGCAGAAGCAATTGAAAGAGTTCAAAACTCAAGCCGGAAGTTTTTCGGATGTAGTCGAGCAAGTCTTGCCGTCCGTAGTTTCAATTTACGTCATGGATTGGGATACAGAAGAAGAGATTTCTTCAGGAAGCGGGTTCTTTGTATCGCCGGACATAATTGTCACGAACTATCACGTTGTAGAAGATATTGCCGATGAAGATTACTTCTATGAAGAAGATGAAATCGAACAGGTTTTAGTGGAAACTCACGACGGAAAATTGAGATTAGCCGAAGTGGTGTTTACTGGTAATGCTGAAGAAGATTTAGCATTACTCTTAATTAGCGATTTTACCTTCGACCCGAACACAGGGGAACAAGTGGACTCTCCCCAAGAATATCCTCCCCTAGAGTTGTCTTTGGATGTGAAAGTGGGAGATAGAGTAATTGCTGTGGGCAATCCTTTGGGGCAGTTTGCTTCAACTGTAACTCAAGGTATTGTGAGTGCAATTCGCGAACCAGAGGAATATGAAGAAGGCGACGATGAAGAAGATGTTGCTGAGGTGAAGGTGTTGCAAACTGATGCGGCGATTAATCCGGGAAATTCGGGCGGCCCGTTGATTAATATGGCTGGTCAAGTGGTTGGTGTGAATACCTGGGGATTGGAAGATGCCGACAGTATTAATTTGGCGATCGCCTCTGAAGCTTTGGATGATTTTCTAGCGGGATTTGAGGAGACTATTGAGGACAATTCTCAGAATTAGTCGGGAGTTTCTGTAATATGTCATTCGGGCGATCGCCCTCGATCGAAATAAGGGCGATCGTTCTTTTTTTACCGCAAATAAACGCAGATGGGATAAGAAAGATTGCCTGTTTTTTGCGAAAGAGTTCTCGCTATTTTAGATCGCAGATATATAGTAAATTTCACCACGTTTCATCTGTCAGTCCATCTGCAACTGTCGCGTCCCAATCCGGGTCATTTTCTAGAGATGCTTCTCGGTAGGCAGACTCTAGTTCCAGACTCCGCAATAACTTCAGTGCTACTTCTATTACTTGGAAGTCAGAGCCAAAAAACCGGGTTTTTTTATCAAAATACTTCGTTGGAACATCGCAGATTTGGTAACAAACCCGGTTTCTGACCGCCCGTGCGTCCAGGACTGTTTATGCAGCCTCAGTCAAAGTCCTGACACGCAAAACTTCATTAGACATCAACGGTTCAATTTCCGACTCAGCTAAGGTAATTACAGCTATAGTTTCACCTAAAGCATTAAAAACTTCGAGACTGTAGCCATCCTCATCGGGGTGGGGATGATGCTCAACAATAGTGGCAATATCTCCTCGACAGAGTTTGTACTTGGGTACATCGGTTCGTAATGCTACTCTTTTAAACAAAGGAAATTTCATTTTATACCTCCTTATTGGGATATAGGGTGATAAACTTGGTTTTTTGCGAGGGAAACTCAGTCATCCAAATAGTTACTACTGGCAGACCTCTTCCGTTAGGGCCAGTTAACGTGCCGCGAATTTCATACTTATTACCATAGCGCGTTTGTTCGGTTGGTGTTGCATCCAGAGGCAAAATTTGTTCTTTTAAGTCTTGTTCTAGTTGTTGCCAGTTGTCTAGGGTGTAATTGGCTCGTGCAAGAAACAAAGATTTATCATCTTCTACTAAGAACTTGAGCAAATACTGAGTTATTTTTACTTCAGCAATAATGGTATCATTTGGTAGTTTCACTTACTTAATGTGGTAAAATTAGTACGATTAATTTAAAATTATCTATTATTTTTAGAATATAGCACGAGCGAGCGAGTAAAATAAATTTTACGCTTGATAATAGCGATCGCACTTCCCCAAAAAAGCGATGAGCTTGACAAAAGCGTAAAACAGGTGGTAATCTGAATAAGATGAATATAAATGGAAATTTTAATTATGCCAATTGCACAATTATTTCCTCTGCTTGGTCATTTATCCCGTGTGGATAAATTAAGAGTAATAGAATTTTTGGTTTCTGAGTTAGCAAAAGAAGAAGATTTGGCTAACTTAGAGTCTAAAGATAATTATTTTGAGATGTTGCATAATTCCGATGAAGGAGCACGTCAATTGGCACAGTTTCTAGAGGAACAAAAGCAAATGCAAAATGCTTAATGGTGAAAAATACTCTTTTGCCTCTAAATTCGATCGCTTTGGCGAGGTATCTTATGCGCCTTATTTACCGATAATATTAAGCTATCGAAACCAGTCAATTGAAATGATGGGGTTGCTGGATACTGGGGCAAGCATGAATGTTTTGCCTTATGAAATTGGTTTACAATTAGGGGCTGTTTGGGACGAACAAACCTTTGTTATTTCTTTATCTGGAAATCTGGCAAATATCGAGGCTAGGGCTTTGTTGTTGTCAGGGACAGTCAGCAGGTTTGCACCAGTTAACTTGGCTTTTGCTTGGACTAGACAAAGAAATATGCCGCTCATTTTAGGAAGGTTAAATTTTTTGGCAGAGTTTGATGTTTGTTTTTATGTATCTGAACTAGGATTTGAAATTGCACCTAAGCAATCTCACTAATAGGTGGTTATAAGGGGTCGCCCTTCCACACAAAAGAGCGATCGCCTCATAATATCTTTAGGGGCGATCGCTCTTTTTTTGAAAAGGCATGAAAAGAGCGATCGCGAACGAATAAAAATTATATATTATTTTTAGCAAGACCTGAATTGGTAATTACAAAGATTATTTTTAGATTATAGCACGAACGATCGAGCCAAGTAAATTTTACTATTGACACAGCGATCGCCTGTTTTTTGGAAAAGCCTTTAGGGGCGGGCGATGCCCTGCCCTTCGACTCCGCTCAGGAACCGCGTAGCCGAAGGGTTCGCCTAGATATTTGACACCATCGACCAATGATAAAAACCCGCCGCTACAGATTCTACTAATTCATCAGGATTTCTTCCTTGTGAATGTAAAAGAACCTTCAGCCTTAGCTGATCCAGAACTATGGCTGCAAACCACTCGACCAGTTATTGTATTACGACCATCTTTAACACTGCTAATAGTTCCTGTATGTTCACTTGTGAAACCTCCTTCTGTTGAGCTGAGAGTAAATACCTTGCCTGATACTGTGCCACCTGCCGCAGATCCATATCCCTTGCTACCCGTAGTGCTTGACCATCCACCAAAATTACCGGGTATGCTGATACTCTGTCTTGACTGAACCATAATAAATTCATTCGCTCCAAAAGAAGGTGCGCCTATTGAACCAGGATGGCATCCTGGTTCTCGATCAGCGGTATAAAAAGGGTCTCTCTTCGCAGTCCAAGTTCCAGTTAAGCTGTAGTATGGGCCATACTCCTGCCAATGACCGTATCTTTGGACTGGTAGTCTGCTCCGCTCAAGTAAATTTCTATGAGGATTTTGTATGCCATTAGATTGAAGTCTACCTGAATCTTTATATATACCTTGATCAAGGTTATAATCAGATGTTACATTATGTACTGCTTCATCCCAATCATTCTTACACACCGAAGTATTAGGATCTTCTGTATGGTGTCGATTTCCGAATCCACCGCACGCATAACCCCTTGGGTTGTTCACGCAGCAGTCGTCATGTCTCGCACTTCCTGGTGTGGCATACATTTCAACCATACACGTATCATTGTTATACCGGGGCGGATAGATAGGGACACCTCCTTCGCATTGATTTCCAACCGCCCCAAAACATTTCTGATCCTCTCGACTTGTACCAACAATCGAAAAATCACATTTTCCCGTAACATCAGGTGGAGGCAAAGGCCGCATGAGAGAAGGATCGATTCGTGAACCCGGATCATTAAACTCTGGTCTGATAATATTTGGCCCCGGATCTTGAGGAAAAGGCGGCGCTTGTGGATTACTCCCAGGAGGCGCACTCGGTGCATCATCAAACTCCCCCGGAGCTCGCTGCACCAACCAATCCGCAATATTCCTTTCCACAGCAGGCGGAGTCGCCGCCACCACCCGATCGGACGAATTAACTAAATTCACCGTGCAAATAGTAGAATTAAAACTAAAAACACTACAAAGTGCAGCCGATAAAGCCCGATTGACAAACGTACCAGGAGCCAGCAAAGCACCCATTAAAACAGTAATAAAACTGACAATACCCAGAGCAAAAAGACGAATACGACGCATAATTTACCTCAACTAAATGACTAAATAATCTTCTCATTAACCTCGTAGGGGCGGGTTCGCCCGGATATTTGCCACCCATCAAAAAAATATTTAAACCCGCCCCCATCCCACGCAAAAATCAAGAATTAATTGAATTTAACGGTGAGGCGGGAATAGTTATTCGGGAGTTATTGGTTGGGTGGGGGCGGGTTTATTAAGATTATCGGTGGGTGGCAAAATTGATCGGTGAACCCTTCGGCTACGCTCAGGGCATCGCCCGCCCCTACAAATTTAAAACGGCAAAATCCTCCGAATTCCCCTTTGAATCACATCCTTAAATACCTCTTGAGCAAAATCTCCAAACCAACCCTGCGCCTCCCCAGGTTTTACCTCTTCCGCATCCGCATTTTCCGCAGGTTTCTCATCCACCTTCAAAGCAGATTTCTCCATCCCTACCTGCGACATCATCCCCACAAAAGTATTAATCGGAATCGCTGAATTAAACCCCGTTTTTACTTCTTCTTGCCTTCCCCCAGCCTCATTTTGCACTCGACCAACTGTATCTCCCTGTCCGTGAATTCCAATCACTCGGCCGCTAACATCAAATACTGGCCCACCACTCATTCCCCGCCGCGTCACTGCGTCGTAACGCATCGTATATCCTTGATCGTTACTCGATCGCACATTAGTAACTTGCCCATTCGTAAACTGATATTCCCGTTCTTGACTCCCCACACCCGCAGGCAAAGGATACCCCGAAATATAAACCCCTGAACCGATTTCGGCTTCATCGGAATTACTAATCGGTGCAACTGAATATTCCTCGTCACTCTCAAACATCACAACTGCTAAATCCGGCCCGCTGTCATTATTCTGAAAACCCTTAACTTCCGTCACTTTATGCTCTTTCTTCTTAGAAGTAACAATCACGTACTCGGAATTAGGATTTATCACCACATGATTCGCCGTCAACACCGTGTAAATCTTGCCTTTCTTAGCAATGATTACCCCAGAACCGCCTTTATCAGTAGCTAGAGTATTATTAATTTGTACTGTAGTAGGAACTGCAATTCGAGCTACTTCTCTCGCCGTTTTTGCCATCGCGGGCTGACTGATTACAATTGTTGCTACCGCTACCGTTCCTGCTATAATTCCAGGAATGTAATTAGACCGATTAAAACCTAAATTCATAAACTAACTCCGTTGATAATCTGAAACTAAATATCTTGCACTTTCTCGCCGATCCGACAGGGATTGAAATCCCTGTCTCAAAGCTGAAGTCCACTTAAGTGGACTAAATATCCCGCTTATTTCTTAGTCCGCGTAGGCGGACTTCGTTTTTGTAGAAGCGATTTCAATCGCCGAGTGACTGAAAAATTCAGTCCTCTTTAGAGGACTTTAGCTAAAAGCCCCGTGGATTTTAATCCCTGGCGGATAGTGGGTAATTCGCCGATCGACTGTAAGACGAAATAAATCGCAAATAGGTACTAATTGGAATTCCCCAACTAGAATTAACCATTTGCTCTAACATTGTCCCTGACGGTTCTGTTCCATCTTCAAACGCATACACTCCAAAATCTGGATCGCGATTTTTTACCCGCCCATTAATGCCAATTAATAACCCCTGACTGTTAAAAATTGGCCCGCCACTCATCCCGACAGCAATATCATTTGTGTAACCCAAACGATAGCCTTGAGCGAGTGATTTTGGCGGCAGCACTGATACAACACCTTGAGTAAACCGAAATGCCCGAATTCCTTGGTCGAATGTAGTAGTTGAACTACCTCCCCGATACATCGGAAATCCTGCGGCAAATACAGGTTCTCCTACTGTTAATAAATCAGTGCTAATTCTGGTTACTTGATACTGAATGGAACTGCGAAATTGGACGATCGCCAGATCCGCATTTCCCAACTGCAACGGCGCTCTCAAAAGCCGATACCTCTGGCCGTCGGGCGCAATAATGGTATGCTGCTGGCTGAAAGCCACAACGTGCCAACTCGTCAGCACCGTATAAACTTGCCCCTGTCGCCGGACGATCGCCCCGGAACCAGAAGCATTCGGTGTTAAAATTCGCACCGTCATCAACCTCGCCAAGCGCTCAATATTGGCACTTTGACTATCAGCAACCCCATAATTCGTCATCACCGGTTGAGCGGCGATTCTTATTGGAAAAAGACTCGCCGCGATCGCACAAATTGCCACGATGCGTAGCAAATTGCTCACCTTAAAGCTCCCGCATTCCACCACCAGTGGGCTGTTGAGGTGCCGGCTGATTGTTAGCCGGTGCTGGCTGATTGTTAGCCGGCGCAGGAGGCGCTACAGAGTTGCCGCCTTCGTCCCCTAACCGCGGGCGCGCGTCAATGTAAGGCATCGCATCGCTTTCAGACAGGGCCGGCGCACCCGCTTGCCCCTCGCGCAACCCCATGAATTGATACAATGTGCGAACCGCGTCTTGACCTGGTTTGAGTGTATAAATTAAGCCGTCGCAGCGTGAGTTGACTTGACTAGCGGTGCAAATCACTCGCTGTCCGTTCATGTAGCCAACTGTCACAAACTTTAGCTGTTTGTTCTGGCGGAAGGTTTCCAAGCGCCCGCTAACTTCGCGGCAGCGCGTCATGGGATCGTAGCCAGAGTCGCGGAAGTAGTCGGAAACCCAGTTAATCCAAACCTCCCGTACCCCTTGGCGGTTTTGGTAAACCGTCGATGGTGAACCGGAGGATGTGTCACACATAAAGCCTGACGCTGATTGGCTTTGGCTGGGTTTAGCGCTCAAAGCTAGGCTGCCGATCGCGATCGCCCCCGCTAAGACAGTTAGAAATTGTCGTTTAATCTCACTTTTCATCAACTTTACCTCACATTACAATTTGTTTCCTAAAACAACAGGCTGGGGGAAGTGGCAAAAAGATACAAAGTTCTTTGCCACTTCCCCCAGCCCCGCGAAACTCACATTCGTCACAGACTAGGCGCAGTGACTTGATATTCAGTAGTTTTTAAGGTCAAATGCTGTCGATATTCACAACCGTACAGCTACAATAGATACACTAATAGATACACTTGAGTTTTTTTCTCTATTGTTAATCATTATTGTAAATCCTTTTCAACAGCCTGTCAACGCCTCAATCAGAAATAAGTTTTTGGCTAGTAAAAGGTGGGGCGATCGCTATTTTTTTCACCGCACAGCGACGCGGATGGAAAAAGGGCGATCGCATTCTTGAGTAAAGTGCGATCGCTACAGCAACTCAGATTTATACTTGTTTTTGGAAGGCGCGTTAATATTGTGCCACTCGCCATTTAAACTTAATCTAGAGTAACAATCTCAAGGAACACAAAAAAATAATGCGTATTTTATTTGTATCCGCCGAAGCATCACCCCTCGCCAAAGTGGGCGGTATGGGCGATGTCGTCGGCGCTTTGCCGAAATTTCTGCGGCGCATGGGCCACGATGTCCGTATCTTCATGCCCTACTACGGTTTCGTCCCCGACAAAATGGACGTTCCCAAAAAACCTGTTTGGGATGGGTCTGCCATGTTCCAAAGCTTCTCGGTGTTTGAAACTGTTTTGCCGGGAACCGATGTACCTTTATACTTATTACAACATCCATCTTTCTTGCCGCGCCGCGTTTACGGCGGTGTAGATGAAGATTGGAGGTTCACTTTCTTTGCCAATGCTGCGGCTGAATTTGCCTGGAATCATTGGAAGCCCCAAATTATCCACTGTCACGACTGGCATACGGGGATGATACCGGTTTGGATGAGCCAAGATCCCGATATCAGCACGGTTTTTACTATTCACAATTTAGCTTATCAAGGGCCGTGGCGCTGGCGTTTGGAGCAGATGACTTGGTGTCCTTGGTATATGCAAGGTCACAATACAATGGCTGCCGCAGTACAGTTTGCCGATCGAGTAAATACAGTTTCACCGACTTACGCCGAGCAAATCAAAACCCCAGCTTATGGGGAAACTTTGGAAGGTTTGCTGTCTTACCTCGGCGGTAAAGTATCGGGCATCTTGAATGGAATTGATACAGAATCTTACAATCCAGCAACTGACAAGTACCTCCATCAACAATTTAGTGCTGATACTATTGAAAAGCGCCCCGCTAATAAAATTGCGCTGCAAGAAGAAGTCGGTTTGGAAGTAAATAAAAATGCCTTTTTGATCGGCATGGTGACGCGGCTGGTAGAACAGAAGGGATTGGATTTGATAATTCAAATGCTCGATCTGTTCATGGCCTATACCGACGCTCAATTTATTGTACTGGGAACGGGCGATCGCTACTACGAAACCCAACTCTGGCAAATGACAGCCCGCTATCCCGGTCGGATGTCCACCCAACTACTCTACAACGAGGCCCTCTCCCGGCGCGTTTACGCAGGCTGCGACAGCTTCCTGATGCCCAGCCGTTTCGAGCCCTGCGGCATTAGCCAAATGCTCGCCCTCCGCTACGGGTGTGTGCCAATGGTTCGCCGCACCGGCGGTTTAGTCGATACCGTTTCCCACAACAACCCGATCGACAATACCGGTACCGGTTACTGTTTCGATCGCTACGAGCCCCTCGACTTGTTCACCTGCATGATCAGAACTTGGGAAGGTTTCCGCTACAAAGATAAGTGGAGAGAACTGCAACAGCGTGGCATGAGAGAAGATTTTAGCTGGGATATTTCGGCCAGGAAATACGTCAACTTGTACAGCGATATTTTGGGATTGCCGCCCGAAGAAACCACACCGGCATCAGAGGCAGAATTGATCGTTGGTAAAGGTTAATCTTAGTCAGGTGCGTCAGTCGGTGTTTGATTCAACTGAATCGAAGGGCGGGCTGACGCACCCTAAAGCTTAGTAAGGTGCATCAGTCAATCGATTTTAGATTTTAGATTAAAGAATTGAAGCATTGACCTCACGGATGAGTCCGGGGGCTTGTATCCTGGATGCTTTCAGTCGGTTTTTGATTCAATTTAATCGATCGACTGACTACGGACTACTGACTACGGACTACGGACTAATGACTACTGACTACTGACTACTGACAAATTAATCAACAAATAAATCGAGAGGTAAATGACCGTAAGTGCCACTAACTCCACCTTCCGAGGAAGATTGACAAGAAATCAAAACGCCCCGGTAAGTTCCGGGATAACCGTCAACATAATACGAACCCTTCAAAGTATTGAACTTAATATAAACCGAACCAGTAAATGAAGAGACAGCATTGGGATCTAAAACAGCTTGATATCCCAAAGCTTTCAAATAACCTTCTAAAGCTAAAAACCCCTCATCCGTCGAAGAAGCGCACACTCCCAACATTTGATAATCCGACAAACTTGCTACCAGCAAAATCGCTTGACGCAGCGCCTGTTTTTCCTGCGGCGATGCTAGAGATTGCATATCCAGACAAGTAAAATCTTTGAGGATTTGCTGTGCTTCTTCAACAGTTAGGGTAGTCGGGTTGTGAGTAGACATGAATTGCTCTGATATTTCCCAAAATTACGATCGACACTGGGGTACTCGTCAACGAATTTCTGCCATTGCAACCCTCGATCGACGGCGGTAACACTTGCACAATTCCTGATTATAGCCCATTGTGTGCTCTGGCCATCAATTCGGGCGATCGTCTTCGTTGGCTTTCCTTCGCTAACGCCAACGCCGGAAGCGCACAAAAAAGCTAGTAGTTTTTACCGATGTTTTCAAATTTAGATCAATCCGCGTTTTTTCAGCTTTGCTAGCGCATCTTCGGCCGCATTTTTCTCAGCATCTTTTTTGCTTTTGCCTTTACCTTCTCCATAGAGTTTCTCTGCAACATAAACTTTAGCGAGAAATTCCGGCTTGTGGGGTGTGCCTCCTTCTTGGACGGTCACGTATTTGGGCGGAGTCGTGTCACCGTTGGCCTGTACCCATTCCTGAAAGCGATTTTTCGAGTCTACAGTCGATCGAGTTTCCACAACATTTTCGGGAACAGAATCAAACATTTGTTGCACAAAGTTGCGAACTTTGTCCATGTCTTGCGTGTCGAGATAGTAGGCGCCAATAAATGCTTCAAAAGTGCTGCTGAGCAAATTTGGATTAGTAATCCCACCTTCTCGATAAGCTCCTTTTCCGAGCCGCATTTTTAAGTCTAAACCTATTTCAGTAGCAAATCTGGCTAATTGTTTTTCATCTACTAATGCAGAACGCCGGCGAGTCAGTTGGTCTTCTCCCATTTCTGGATGACGCTGATAGAGATATTCGCCGCTGAGAAAAGTCAGCAAAGCATCGCCGAGAAATTCTAAGCGTTCGTTGTCTTCTTCGCGGAATGTGGGGTTTTCGTTGACGTAGGAACGGTGAGTGAGCGCTTGGCGCAGCAGTTTTTCATTATTGAATTCGGGAAGGGTTATTTGGAGTTCTTGTGTTGGATTAGTTAATGGCATGGGAATTTTGTAATGGTTATTGTTTTTGGAGTTGGGTGTTATTAGGTGGACATGAAATAGCCGCAGATAGCGGTTGGTTTGGAGAATCTAGTTTATCAAATAAACTGGATTTTTGCTATCTGCGGCGGGTAAATTTTAACAGATATTTGGCGGTTATACTATTAGTCCGTTAGTCCGCCAGTCCGTCAGTCCGCCAGGGGTTAAAACCCCTGGCTCATAGCTAAAGTCCTCTAAAGAGGACTGAGAATTGTGTTTTTTTAACTGTATGTCAGTCGGTTTTAACCGACTTTAGCTATGAGACAGGGAATTCATTCCCTGGCGGACTGTGCAACTTTATGCAGATAATCTGTCTGCTTCTATTACAAACAATTGCTGATCCTGCAATAGGATTTTTCCATCTTTCACGGCAGCCTTAACCAACTCGCTAAAGCGTGAAAATGTTTTTCCCTGATGTTGGCAGACAAAAGTTACTCCCTGATACTTGGGAAAAAGCTGCAACATTAGGTTGTTAATAAAACCTAATCCTGTACCCTTCCCTTTGCTTAATGCTGTTTTGATAGCTTCGATCAAATACTCAACAGCCTCATTGTAAGTGAGATGACACTGAACATTTTCTATTTGCTGCTGAGTCTTAGCTGCTATCAAGCTAGGCAATTCATCAAGAAAGTGAAAATCACTACCTACAAGTTCTTTCAGCTTTTGTTTAACATTACCTCGCTGAGCAAAGACTATAACTTTTTTGCCACGATCTTTTAAATTGCGAACCGAGTTTACAAAGTCCCCATCTCCTGATACAAGGATAGCTGTATCGGGAGGCCGATTTCTGTAAAGATCATTAACAAAGTCAGCCATCAATTGGTTATCTGCACTATTTTTTAGAGGACAGGGAACATCAATACATTTAAAACCAAGGCTTTGCAGCTTGTTTTTTGCAGAGACTTGATCGGGACAGAGTGAATTGTAGTAGATTTTTGCGTCAATCAAGCTCCCCTCAACTTTGGCAAATTCTAGCAATTGACTACCTAGATGTTTAATTGAGTTTGCGTTCTGAAGATCGATGTAAATAGAAACTAAAGCCTGCAACTGCTCCTTCATTTGATTATGTCCTACAAAGAGGTTGACTGGACAGCCTCGATCTATCGCGCATCTAGCATTAATGGAGTTTTATCTATGGGTTTGCTCAAAAATGAACATCTCCGCGCAAGACAATCTGTTACCACCAAACACTTTGATTTTGTAGGGATTTGATTAGCGTCTTAGCTACAGGGTTTACAGAACTGGAACGAGCTTAGTAGCAGCCGGTTGAAGGGAAAGGAAACTGAATAATGTTTCGATTTTCTAAAGCTTGATATCAACTTGTTAAAACGACATTAGACTCACATTCCGCGAAGGGAAATAGAACTCAATAATGTTTCGATTTTCTCAAACTTATATCAACTTGTTAAAACGACATTAGACTCACATTCCGCTCAACGGGGTGCTAGAAACTTGCCCCAGTTGTATAAACCGTGTAGCTAAGACGACTCAATCAACATTCCTTAATTTTGAATGCGATATTTAGTTTTAGCTGTGCTTTTAGGCTAGCGTTCTAATTATTGGATGTCAAGTATTCACTCAAAATAATTTTCTTACATCCTTAGACATCTCACCAAGGTTTTCGCCAATTTGACACCGATCGCCCTGATACACTTTACCCGATCGACCGTCCCCACATAAAAAACCTTCTTCCTCTCGCCCGCCAGCCCCTCTCCCCGTGTGCCCTTACCGCTTATCTCCGGCATTTAAACAGTAAATGTAAAAATATGTTGCAAACTTTGTACTGCTGTGTTAAGTTTAGTTACATAAGGTTGAAATTAAACGAGGTTTATGGTCATGGAAAACAAAGACGCAAAAGTTGGCTTCACTGAGTTTGCTGAAACCTGGAACGGCCGTTTGGCAATGTTGGGCTTCGTTATCGGCTTAGCTACCGAATACATCACTGGTCAAGGCATTCTCTCTCAAATCGGTTTGATGTAATCAGCTTAACTGCATACAATAGCTGAAATTCAGTGGGGCGATCGACCCCTTCACAAATGCACTCATCCCCCGCTAATAAGTCCCCTTCAATTCACACGGAAGGGGATGAGTGCATTTTATCTCAAAAAATCCCACAGATGGCACAATCAAAAATCTTTTCCGTCTCAATATTTATCGCGAGACTAACTCCAGCAAACTAAGCAATTTCTACAGAATCAAAAATCCTCAATTTAGGAGTCAAAGTCGCCACCTTCACCAAACCATCGCGTTTGTGATTCCGCACGCTGTTACGTAAAATCATCTCCGACAGATCGGGCATTTCCTGCCAGCAGTGCGAGCAGAACCAATAAACGCGATTGTGGCGAGCGTGGCGGAGCAATTTAGAGGAGCAACAAGGGCAACTATTCATGATATTTTAAGCCTTTTTTGAAGATATGGAGCGATAACCCAATCATTAGAGAGATTCACGAAGGCCTGCACATCTCAATTCCAGGCACAAAAATAAAAAATCTCTTTCACTCACAGCTTTGAGCGCCACGCAAGTAGCACTTTTGGAGGCCCAACAGTAACACCACAATCAAAAGCTGAACGCTCCAAGGAGCCCAAGAGAAACCCCAAATAAAACAACCCAGCCCGGCCCAAGCCACAAGCACAAAAATATCTTGAGAGGTTTGCCAGTAAACCCAGACTGCTGCCAGAGAAACTATTAGTAGCAAAATGTAAGCTGAGGGCATAGTCGTCTTCTCCCAATGTGTCTGCCAACAGTCAGGAGCGATCCCTGACGTTCTGCTTAAACATAAAACTAAAACCTGAAGAACTTATGAAGACGAGTGAGTTGTTACAAAAAGTAAAATAATCCTGCCAGCTTATATTTTCCCGATAAATCTTTAGGAATACTGATCTCATGGCTGAGGCCGAATTCGGTTAAATGAACGCACTACCCATAGGGATTTAGGCATCCCTAATTGGTATCAATTTCATCCCAAGACCGACAGGGTTGAAACTGATACCGGACTGATGTTTTGAGTCTTAAGCTGACAGGACAAAAGGTACGGGGCATAAATCGCTACATATATCCTGTCCGATCGCCCTGATTCGATCTAAGGAACCATACCAAAGAAACCAAGTTTTTTTAACTCTCTTTGCCTGCCAAACTACTGCTTGAAAAGCGGCACAATTCAAGGCGGGCGATCGATCTATTCTTGCTCCCAGCCCAAAGCCTCAGCGACCTGAGCCGCCAAAAACATCGGTTCAAAAGGCTTAGCAATCACGCTCACCACCCCCAAATCCGCGAACATCCGCCTGTCGCCAGCCAGAGCCTTAGCTGTCAATAAAATTACCGGAATGTGCTGCGTAGCCTTATTAGCTTGTAACTGTATAAAAGTAGTAGGCCCGTCTTGGTCGGGCATCATCACGTCCAATAGAATAGCATCAGGCTGTTCGGCAAGAGCCTTAGCAACGCCCTCGCGGCCAGAACTCGCTGTCAGGACTTCCCAGCCCCCCACCAGTTCAAGACTGACTTGAGCTACTTCCCGAATATCTTCCGCATCGTCAATAACCAAGATGCGCTTGGCAGTCAAAATTAACATTTTTTTATGAATGAGAACTGATCATAGATTAGAGGTGAAATGTGAATATTTTGTAAAGCAAATTATCTTAGCCGATCGGACTTTACAGTAAAATTTCAAAACTGTATAGCAAATGTTGAAGGAAGAAGGAACAAGGAAGACCGAAGTTGCCATCGACAGGCAGGGTTTCAACTAAGAACGTCCTAAGCCTCTGGCGGGGTTGGTGTAAAATATCCCACCCAAAAAAAGCCGCTTTTCGACCTCAAATTGTGCTTTTTGCCCGCAGTCCCCACACTGCTGACAAGGCTGAGATTGTTTATCTATGAGTCGATCGAACAATCTGCACAAAATCAGTAACTTTGGGTACACCTGGGTAGAAATTAACTTTCAGTTGCCAGCCCCTCCCTCAGAAGTGGCAGACTTAAGAAAAAAGTGCTGCCCTCCCCCAATACGCTCTCCACCCACATCCGCCCCCCGTGCTGCTGCACGATACTGCGACAAATAGCCAGCCCCAAACCAGTACCTCCCTTCTGGCGAGAATCAGAAGCATCAACTTGTTGAAAGCGTTCAAAGACCATCTCCAGCTTGTCTGGCGGAATACCCCGCCCTTGGTCTTTCACAGCAATCACGATGTACCACGATCTCGGAACTGGCAACTGCGGAGGCGCGGCGGCCGGCTCATGAGACAACAAAGACGGAGACGACACCGACTTGTGCGCTGCTTTTTCTGCCAAATCCGGATTGTGGGTCAACTCCCCGCTCAGCCAAACCGTAGCGCCGGAGGGAGAAAATTTTATAGCATTACTGAGTAAATTTGTCAAGGCTTGAATTAGCCGATCGGGAACAGCTTGCAATTGCGCCCCTACAGGCTTCACCGACAGAGTAACTCCCGCCTGCTGAGCCATTCCCTGCATCTCGTCAGCCGCCTGCAACATCAGCTCAGCCACATTGCAAGTTTGTTTGATGGCAGTGCTGTAACTCGACTCCATCCGCTCTAAATCTAGGATGTCGTTGACCAAGCGCACCAAACGGTCAGTGTTACTGACAGCAATCTCCAGCATCCGCTTAGCTTTCTGGGGGTAAGCGTCCAGCAGGCCGCTGTTGAGGAGGCCGAGGGCGCCGTGAATCGAGGTCATCGGCGTCCGCAGTTCGTGGCTGACAACAGAGATGAATTCATCTTTCATGCGCTCGACGGCAAGCTGCTCCGTGATATCTTTAAAAGTCACCACAGCTCCAATAATTTCGCCTTGTTCTCGCATCGGAGCGACAACGTACTCAACCGGAAAACTGCTGCCGTCTCGCCGCCAAAAAATCTCATCGGTGACGCGCCGCGCCTCTCCGTCTTCCAAGGTGGCTAAAATTTGAGAACTTACCCGGTTCGGCAGCAGTTTGCCCGCCTGCTGTGCGGCGCAGTGTGGGACAAGTTCAGAACCTGAATAGATCTCTGTTGCAGGTGACAGTTGCTCGATCGCCCTTGAGCATTCTTGCTGTGCACGGTGTAAACTTTCATAGAGTGGTCGATCGATCAATTGCTTCGATTCGCACCCAGCCATTCTCACCGCCGCAGGATTGACAAAAGTTACTTTTCCCTGTTTGTTCAACCCGCAAATTCCTTCTCCTGCGGAGAACAAAATCATTTCTGTTTGGTGGCGGAGTTGTTCAAAGGCTTTTTCGACTCGCTTGCTGTCGCTGATGTCGCGAGAGATTGTCGAAACGCCCGTTACCGCTCCAGTCGCGTCTTTAATCGGAGAAATCGTCAGGGAGACATCTATCTGTTGGCCATCTTTCCGCAAGTGCACGGTTTCGTAATGGTCGATGGTGGCTCCAGCTCTAATATTTTCCAATATTTGAGGCATTTCCTTGGGGCGTTCGGGTATTGCTAAAATCTCGATCGACTGCCCCTTGATTTCCGCCGCGCAGTAGCCGTAAATCTTTTGGGCTCCTGCGTTCCAGCTCTGAATTGTCCCGGTGAGGGTTTTGCCGACGATGCCGTCGTCGGAAGACTCGACAATAGACGCCAAGCGCACGAGTTCGTCTCTAGTTTGCTTGTATTCCGTGATGTCGCGGCCCAAAATCACGATACTTTTGCGTCTGCCGTCGGGGTGAAATACGGGTACTTTAATCACGTCGTAGATTTTCACAGTACCGTCCGATCGGGGAATCATTTCTTCCCCCCTAGAAAGCTTACCTTTTTCCCACGCTTCTCGATCGCTGAGCTCGCAAGCCTGTAGCGCCTCGCGGTAAAAAATGCTGAGTTCTCCTAGCTGAAAATCTTTCAGGCCGCGGTAGTCTATTTTTTCTAGCTCGAACACTTCCAATATCGCTTGATTTGCCTCCTGCCACCTGCCCTCGCCATCTTTAAAGCAGACAATATCTGGCATGGCATTCATCAGCAAGTCGAGATACGAGTTTTCTCGCGGTGCAGCTTCTACCTCGGCCCGCTTGGCGATTTCCCGTTGCAGGTTTTCGTTTGCCGTTTGCAGCGAGTCCTTTAACAAACTTTCTGTAAAAGTCTGTTCTTTAATTATTTCCTGAAGTCTGTGGAGTTCTAGCGACTGCCGCCTGCGAGCCAACAAATTCTCTACCCGCAAATGCAGTTGGGCAGGTTCGGCGGAAGTTACTATCAATTCGTCTATTCTGCCTTCGAGTTGTTTTGCCTTCAGCGAAAATGGCGGCTCAAAAACAGCAGGCGTTTGGGATTTACTAACAAGCAAAAACGGTAAAAATATCGGCTCGGCGGCAGCTTTTAATGATTCTACCAGCGGCCCGATGCGCTCGAAAGAGGCCTCGTCGAGAATGCACAAGTCAAAAGCGATTTGGGGAATGGGAAATTCCGAGTTGGGTTCTAAAGCGCGATCGAGTACGATCACCTCATGCTCGGTGTTGAGGTGGGCGATCGGCAAATTAAGTTGTTGGTGGCGATCGACCAAGAGTAAAATGCGGCTCATTAGTGTGTTAATTTCCCCATGACTAATGATATGATGTCCGGTAAATTAACCATTATATGTTTTGTAGTGAGGACTGAAGTCCTTTTTTTATGAGGAATGAAGCCCTCACTACAAACAAATTTTATAGCCCTCTATCGACCGGACGCGAGCGAAATTATCAAGGCATTAAGTAGCCAGAGTTGAAGCCCCAATTTAATATAATTTGATAATTATTTAATTGTTTGTTGGTTCAAGAAATGACTAATGACTAATTACTAATTCAGGGGGCGGGTTTATATTTATTTGGGTTGTCAGTTCTATGAAAGCTGGTGAAACCCGCCCCTACAGCCTAATGACTAATGACTAATGACTAATGACTAATGACTTTTTACGGCATTCCGATCGGAATCAAAGAATCGAACGGCATACAGCTAGAGTAACGACTCCCATCCGATAAAACCGCAATCAGCCTCACCTGCCAGTCGGGCATAATTTGCAAATCCGCCCAGGGTACTGCTACCTCCAAACATTTATCCACTCCCACTTGAGCGCGGCTAATGCGGGGCTGCCACCGATCGCCCTCTTCTGCTTCCTGAAACCAAATCGATTTCGTCAGCAAATTAATCTCTAACTGATGGTGGTATCGATAGTTTAGGGGTGCTTCGTCAGGCAAACCCGACAGCGGAATCAGACTGTTGTGCATCGTGCGATCGGGATAAAACCAGAACAAATTTAACTGCTGCGGGCAATCAATTCCCGGCCGCACCCCTACCTTGAAGTCGGCGCGAATGTAAAAATTCAAGTGGTCAACCCCGTACCAAAGCCGCTGAATTGCCGAACTCCGGTGCATGGTACCCCTTGCTCCCCCAACTTCAATCCGACCGGCTTTGTCCCAATCCTGTTCGTTGCCGATACCGTCAATCACCGGGTGAATAAAGCTCAGCGGCAGGTGGTCGCCTTGAACAGAGTGCACCTCTACTTGCCGCCGCACTTCCGGGGGTACGGGCTCGCCGAGAGCTTCGTAAATTCCCGCTACGTGTTCGCGAAATAGCTGGTCGAACATGGCATCTTGGTTCGACGTGTGGCCTTCGCCAAACCACCAGAACCAGTCGGAACCTTCAGCCGCATAAAGCGCTTCCCAAGCTTCTGGGTTGCTTTCTTCTGTGGCCTCTGGATGGTTGGCCAGCATTTGTCTGGCGGGCCCTAACAAGTCCCAAGCGCGATTTTTCGCGGGATCGCCGATCCAAGTTGTTAGAGAACCGTCCACCCAAGAACCGGTGTGCAGTTGGGCTGCGGGAATTGTTTCGGTTGCTGGGAATTTGTCAAGAAATTCTGAGACTGTGACTAATTTTATATCTGGATTATTGCTGAGAGTTTGATAGAGGGATTCTAAGAACGGTTTGCCGTCTTGGGGATAGAATTCCCAGCAATTTTCGCCGTCTAGGGCGATCGTCACTAACCAGGGATTTTCTAAAGCTGTTTGACCATCGGACTGTCGGTTTTTGAGCGTTCTGCCGATCGCTTCTAAGTGTCCCACTAAATCTGATGCTGCTTTTTCCGGTTCCATCGAGCCGTAGGTAAACCCGATCAAGTCGGACAATCTGTGGTCTCTAAATACTATGGCTAAATCGCCGTCAGGAGTTTCTAAACGGTAAGGGCGATATAAGAATTCTGGTTCGTAGACATTCCCTGTCGCGTCGCGGTTGAAAAAGTGTTTAATTGTCCACCCCAATACTGCTTCGTCCGAGACTATCCATTTAAAGCCTTGTTTGGCAATGTAGGGCAAAATTTCCGGGCTGACTGCTTGTTCCGACGGCCACAAACCGCGCGGTTGGCACTCAAACCGGTCTTGATACATTTCCCAGGCTTTTCTCAGGTGTCGGGGAATATCTTCTTCCCACTGAAACCGGTGTTGTGGCAGCGTCATGTTTGGAATAGCTATGCGGCCGCCATTAGTGTCGGCAAGCAACGGTAAAATCGGGTGTGTGTAGGGGGTTGTGGAAACTTCCAACTGTCCCTCAGCTTGCATTTTACGGTGCTGGGGAATGATGCGAGCGAGGATTTCTTTTTGTTTTGAGTAGATGTTTTTTCGGTCTACCAAACTAAAATTTTGTCCTTGTTTGAGCCACCCTGCAATCTCGGGATCATCCCAAAACAGCGGGTCAATCCAAGCTAAATTATGCCAGGCCAGCAAGTCGCTAAAATCCTGCAATTTCCAGTTTGCCAAACACCACTGAATGCCTTTTTCCTGCCGCTGAGTGTAGAGTTGAGCGTAGCGGGGGTGTGGCTGAATCAGGGTGTGGTAATTGGCGTCAAAGAAGTGTTCTAAAATGAACTCTTGTTCTTCGATATTTAAAGTTTCTGCTGGCTTTAATGTCACCGCCAAGTAAGGGTCTAATGCTCTGTCTGCGATGCAGTCTTCTATCTGCAAAATCAAGGAGGGAACCAAGTTTACGGTTTGATGCAGGTTGGGATATTTTGCCAGGAGGAGCACTAAATCCAAATAGTCTTTGACTCCGTGCAAGCGCACCCAAGGCAGTCGGTAATGAGCTGCTCCTGCGCTAGCTGATACTCTGGATTTATAGAGCGGTTGGTGTTGGTGCCAAATGAAGGCTACATAAAGGGGGTGAGACATTGAATTTAGTAATTGGTAATTGGTAATTGGTAATTGGTAATTAAATTTGGTAATTGGTAATTAGCAATTAAATTGGGTAATTTGCAACCGTCAACCGTCAACCGTCAACTGGTAATTGGTAACAGTCAACCGTCAACCGTCAACCGTCAACCGTCAACCGTCAACCGTCAACTGTCAACCGTCAACTGGTAATTGGCAACAGTCAACCGTCAACTGTCAACTGTCAACCGTCAACTGGTAATTGGCAACAGTCAACCGTCAACCGTCAACCGTCAACTGTCAACTGTCAACTGTCAACTGCCAACTACCAACTGCCAACGGACTAATTACATTACCTGTTCGACTTCGGCAATTTCTGGGATAGCCTCGCGCAGGCGACGTTCAATGCCCATTCTCAGAGTCATTGTGGAACTCGGGCAAGAGCCACAAGCTCCTTGTAGTCTCAGGTGTACCACTGGGCCCTCAATTTCTACAAGTTCGACGTTGCCACCGTCGGATATCAAGTAGGGGCGCATTTCATCGAGAACTGTTTCGACGTTATCTCTGGTTAGTGCTAGTGTCATATTTCGCCTCTGTGATGATTTCTTGCAGTTGATGAAAGTTCGATTTGACTCAAGGACAGCATTCTCAACCCGCGCGGGATTTAAGAAACCGGGTTTTTTGATAAAAGACTTAGGCACTCAGGTGAGCCCGCGCCAGGAAACCCGGTTTCTGTCACGCTGATGCTCGCTCCCAATTAGCTCTCTCGTTCGATCGTAGCGTTACTTGCCGCCAAATCAAGTTGATTCTGATACGTTATCCAAAAAAACCCGTTTTATTTAAGAAATCGGGTTTTTGATCGCGCTACACTACTGCTGGTTCTAGCAGTTTGACGTTGGAGTAGTTGAACTCGGTTGTTGTCAATTGACCTTTTTCTTTCGATCGAACTACTTGCTTTGTCATGACATAATAGTCGCCTATCTTCTCAAAGGTATCTTCAAATTCGAGTTCTTTGATAATTTCGTCTGTTTGGGGGTTGCGGAAAACGGCATCGTAGTGGGTAGCCAAAGAACCTTCGGGTGTCTCTAAGCTTTTGTGCGTGTCAATTACGAAAGCCATGCGGCCCATCACCCGGCTGACTTGACAAATTGAGAGACCTCGGATTTTATAATTCGATCCCATTGAGTCGCCTTGTACCAAGATGTCCACAGCGTCGGTGCTGTCCTTCTCGCCCAGGGTGAAGCTATTTTTGCCGTGAGATTTTTCAAATGTCGAGCGCTTGCGGTGGGTAACAATATCGCGCATTTGGGTGTAAACGCTTTGCTGCACTTCCTCGTCTTCAATGCCGGTGACTTCCACGCTCATGTCGGGTTTGATCCAAACATGACCCGTATATACTTCGTCGCCCTGTTTGAGTTCAATATCGGCACTGTAACCGGGAAAATTGGCATCCCAGGTATAGCGGTGTTCGTAAGCAGCGCGAAACAAATCGCGAGCGTTGGCTTGCTCTGTCATAAATCCCTCTTTCTCTTGACACCCATCTAGTTTAGCTTAACCCCGATAAGCCCCACATTCACTGGATAGGGGAGTTACCCGCACTTTTGGCGAGCACTTCTTGGGGGTGCGGCTGGGCTGGCAATTAGGGCGCAACAAGAATTTACCGCAAAAGTGGGTATAAAGCCCCGTCCTTCTAGGACGGCTTTAATTTCTACAATTTGTAAATAATTGTTAAATAGGTAGATTTTGTGGGTAAAAGTTGCAGTAAAAATAATGATAAACTATTCCCATGATAGTATTAGAGTTTAAGTTGAAAGGCAAAGCGGAGCAATATCGGATCATGGACGAAATGATTCGGACGGCTCAATTTGTCCGAAACAAAACTCTTAGACATTGGATAGACAATCAAGGAATTAAGCTGGTAGACCTATACAAACAGTGTGCCATTATGGCGAAAGAGTTTGAATGGGCAGGCCAGCTTAACTCGACGGCACGTCAAGCTTCGGCGGAGCGTGCCATTTTTGCTATAGGGCGTTTTTTTGCTAATTGCAAAGCAAAGAAACCAGGGAAAAAGGGATTCCCGCAGTTCAAAAAGCACACTCGTTCCGTTGAGTACAAACAATCGGGTTGGTCACTTTCTGCCGACAAAAGATGTTTAACATTTAAAGACGGCTTCGCTGCTGGGAAGTTCAAGTTGGTTGGTAGTCGGGATTTGTATTTCTACGCGCCAAACGAGATTAAACGAATCAGAGTCGTGCGTCGTGCAGACGGATACTACGCTCAATTTTGTATCAATGTGGAACGGAAAGAGGAAGCTATTTCCACTGGTAAAGCCATTGGAATAGATGTCGGATTAAACCATTTTTATACTGATAGCGATGGCGAAACAGTTCCTAATCCTCGGTATCTCCGCAAAAGCGAAAAAGCTCTGAAGAGATCGCAGAAGCGAGTTTCTCGGAAAAAGAAAGGTTCTAAAAATCGAAAAAAAGCGATCAACAAGTTAGGAAGAAAACACCTGAAGGTCAGTAGACAGCGTAAAGACTTCGCCATTAAGACGGCGTTGTGCGCGGTGAAATATAACGATTTTGTAGCCTACGAAGACCTTCAGGTGCGGAACATGGTTAAGAACCATAAACTCGCTAAATCAATTAGCGATGCTGCGTGGTCACAGTTTGCTCAATGGTTGGAATACTTTGGAAAAGTGTACGGCAAAACAGTTATTGCTGTTGCTCCTCAGTACACATCTCAGGAATGTTCACACTGTGGCAACCTGGTTAAAAAAACTCTGTCAACTCGAACCCATATTTGTGGTTGTGGTGTGGTGTTAGATCGCGACCATAATGCCGGAAAAAACATTTTGGCAAAGGGATTGAAGCAGGCAGGAATCAATTTAAATACGGTGGGGCACACCGAAATTTACGCTGGGGGACAGACCGATCTCTACTCGCTGATGGTAGCCAAACAGAGATAAGTTCGACTGGATGATCCAAGAATCCCTGCGCCTTTAGGCAAGGGAGTGTCAATTTCTCTATCGGTTGCTATGATTTGAAGAGAAAGTCCCAAAATGCCTGGTTATTGAGAGCGCGATGGGTCGATCGCCACACACCAGTCTTAGTTATGGGTTATGTTGAAAAAACTTGTGTCCGCTTTTTAGGGGTTGCACCCGCAGGCAACTATTAGATTCCCCCCTTAATAAAATGCTAGAAACTGTCTACAAACACTTAGAAACCTTGCAGGAACAAGCTAGGGAATTGCCACACTCGCAACAGGCAATTTTCACAAAGACTTTGGAAGATTTATCAAATTCTCTACAGGAAATGGCAGGCAGCCGCTTGTTTGAAAGCGCCACAAATAACGCGGCAAAGCTGGTTGAAATTGAAAAAAATAATCGCCTCTTGGAACGGACTGTAGCCCAGCAAGTAGGGCAAATCAGACAGCTACGGGAGCAGTTGGAAAAACAAATCAGCCAGCATCGCAGGGACAATCAAGCATTAACTAAAAGTGAAGCCAAACTGCAAGCTATGCTTCGTAATTCTCCCGATCTAATTAGCATTGTTGGCTCGGACGGGCGAGTTCGATACCACAGCGGATCCCTACAGCGGCTTTTGGGTTACAACCCAGAAGAAAGAATTGGCAAATTTCACGGCGAGTTAATCCATCCAGACGATTTGCTGGCTTGGCAGACGTATTTTGGTAAGTTGTTAGAATCTCCAGGAATTGGGGGGGCAATCGAATATCGGAAACGCCACGCTGACGGTTCTTGGATCTACATGGAGTCGGTAGGTAACAGTTTGCTTTACGATTCTAGTGTGCAGGGAATTATAATTTATTCGCGGGAAATAGGGGAACGCAAGCAAGCCGAAATCGCAGTCAGAGAGTCGGAACTGCACTACAGAGTTATGTCGCAAATTACTTCGGATTTTGCCTATTCTTTTAAGGGACTGCCCGACGGCAAGTTCGCCTGCGAGTGGGCGACAGAAGCTTTTGAGCGCTGCACCGGTTGCGTTCCTGAAGAATTAGAATCGTTTGGTTGGTGGAACTCGGAACTCGTTCATCCCGACGACAGGGAAATGTTAATTAAACAGTTAGAAGGCTGTACTTTCAGCCGCACTGGAGCTAATGAGTATCGCATTATTAATCAAAAAGGCGAGGTGCGCTGGGTGCGGGACTACTGGCAAGTGGTGTGGGACAAAACTGCTGAACGGGTTGTCCGTTTGTGGGGCGCTTGTCAGGAAATTACCGATCGCAAGCAAGTAGAATTGAAACTGCAACTCGTTAACCAAGTTTTGCAAGCCCAGATAGCATCGGCGCCGCTGGCGATTAACTGTACCAGCAATGACGGCAATACCGTTGTTTGGAACCGCGCCGCCGAACAACTTTTTGGCTGGACTGCGGCTGAGGTTTTAGGGAAACCTTTACCGAATATTCCTGAAGGCCAAAAGCAAGATTTTTACGGGCTGCTAAAGTCTGCGTCTAATGGCAAACCGCAAAACGGTTTGGAAATATCTTTGTTGAAAAAAGACGGTAGTTCGATCGATGTTTGGCTTTGGGCCGCACGGGTGCGAGATGCGGGTGGCCAGACTGTCGGCAGTATCAACATATTTTCTAATCTTTCAGAACGCAAGCGCATAGAGGAAGAGCGCCAAAAACTAGCAGCGATGAAAGATATGGAGGAACCTTTTTGGGCGCGCTATGTCAGCCCTCCAAAAACTATGAAAAAGAAGGGCGGCGGGTAATTCTATCAAGCACAAGTTAAGAGCATTAAAAGTGCAAAAGTGTAATCTTATGCTTGCAATATCCTTTCCGGTCAAATAACCTATTTAATGGGAGTCGTTCGAGCGGACATAATATGATGAATACACCGAGCTACTACGGGTAGTAGTTGCTATAGCTTTTCTCAGTAACATGAGGTGGTCATAGGGCATAGGGCATAGGGCATAGGGCATAGGGCATAGGGCATAGGGCATAGGGATCGCTCCCATACTTCACCACGCTTGAGAACCGCTATATGTTGTACTGGGTAAAACTATAATTCCCTAAAAATAATTGATGAACCAGCTATGGAATTTATTGAGGGAATCTATCGATAAAGTGTCAGCTTTTTCCTGGGTAAAAATTGTTAGCACGGTAAATATTAGACTTGTTAAATACGCCACTAGAAGGTTTACTGATGCCCAGATTTTTCCTGACTCCTGAAAGTGGCTAACTCTGCGTGAGTTTGGCAAGCTTCACTTAACTCAATGTAATCTAAGATATTGGAAATTACCTGAGAAAGATGGATAGCCGAACGGTGAGCTTCTTGGATAAAATCTCTCTCCTCTATGGGATCGTCAGCTTGGTCGTCTATGGTTAGTTGTAGATAGCCGATGATGTGATTTAGGGGAGTGCGGAGTTCGTGGGACGCTTTCAACAAAAATTGCTTTTTGAGCTGGGATAGTCCTTGTACTCGCTTGGTGCGCTCTTGGTAGAGGGTGGCAAGGGCGATCGCACTTCCTACTTGCTCGGCAAGTTCTTGTGCGAATTCGATCTGGCATTGAGTCCAAGGTTGATCGGTATTACCCTTCCCGGACGATCGACCTTTGCACTGATGCAAGCTAATTATGCCGTTAGGTTGCTCTTGGTAAGCGGTAGCCACCACTAGCAGCGACTGCGGCCCAAAAGAGTCATTGGCTGCAAAGGACTCTACTACCACCGGTTCGAGGGTGGCTAGAGCTTGAAGGAAATGAGGTGCTGCTGTGAGCGAGATTTCCATTCCCAGCATCGGTAAAAATGGTTCTTGGCAGTATTCAGCAGCTACTTTAACTTGCAGGCTAGAACTTTCATAGGGACAAAGGATACAGCGGCTGACGCCTAGTGTTTCTCCCAGACTGTTAACTGTTTGCTGCCAGATGGTATTGAGATCCAAGGTGCGACGAATATTTCTGCCAATTTGGAGTAAAAGCTTTTGCGATTGAGCTGATATTTGCTGATTCATAGCAACCCTTTTTCTACTAGACTGGCAAAAGTTTACCACTCCGGCAACAGGGCTGGGAGTTACTGAATTTGCCAGCCAGCCTCTGTCAGACTTATGGATTACGTAATTCTACTTAAATATTGCCACAGACCGTCAAACATTACTAAGTATTTGCGGTGTCTTTACAAGATCTTTATGATTTTCACATAGAAGAGAGAGCATCCTGTTTTCTTAAAAATCCTTGACAGTAGGGGATTGAAAAGCTGAATCAGTGCTAAAAGTAGGCATGAAGTTCTTGTAAAGTTGGCGGTTTATGGGGGTTTACTCGGAGGTGTGAGCTTCCAGCCGACAGATTAAAGATGAGCTGTTATCCGTATCCCCCGGATTTGATTTATGCCAATTCTGGGTGGGGATCAGAAGTAGCGTGGGTGATCAATATGATCCCAAAACTCCCAAAAAGGGAGCTTGGCGACGGATAAAAGTCAATCGATTTTAGATTTTAGATTTTAGATTTTAGATTTTAGAATTGAAGCATTGACTTGCGCGAGATAAATACGTTCGGCAAGTTTCATCGGATACAGGTTTTTTATTTCTGGACGGATGAATCACGTGGCGGGTATCCTGGATGCTTGATTGTCAAAATTGATACGCTGGTGGGCGATCGAACTGTGTTTGTAGGATAATTACCAATTATCGATGACTTTTATTCACGAAACGAAAGTCACGGATACAGGAATATAGCAATTTTTAAGTGGGTAAGTTACAGTTTGGTAATTAGTAATTGGTAAGAAAGCTGGCGAGTACCTCACGAAATTTGAGAACCGCTATAACAGTTTTTTTTTCGGCTTCCTGATTCCCTCTTGCTTCTTAATTTGTGCTGATTCCTGATTCCTGATTCTTTCAACGTCCCGATGACAAAGGACTAATGATCAATTACGGATGATTAATTTTTAAATAGTGGTTCTTGATAAAGCGGCACAGTAAAAGTAACCGTCGAGCCGAGTCCTTCCCCCATACTGTAAAAATTTACTGTACCCCCCATTGCTTCTACCAGTTTTTGAGAAATAGCCAATCCCAAACCGGTGCCGCCGTATTGCCTGGTACGATCGCCGTCCACCTGAAAAAACGACTCAAATAATTTATCTTGCTTGTCGAGAGAAACCCCAATGCCAGTATCAGCAACTCGAATTTTTACCATTCCGGGGAACTGCTGGTTGTGAACAGTCACCTTTTTCTTAATAACCTCGGCACTGATGCGAATTCCCCCTTCCCCGGTAAATTTAATGGCATTGCCCGTGAGGTTCAAGATTACTTGAAGCAGGCGTTGGTAGTTGCCATACAAAATAATCTCGTCCTCCACAGGGGGTTTTTGGATTTGAAATTGCAATCGCTTTTGCTCGACTTGAACCCGTGTAAAATCCTCAACTTGTTGCAACAGTTCACCGAGTTTGACGGGAGCGAGGTCTAACTCCATTTTGCCAGCTTCGATTTTAGCGACATCCAAAATATCGTTAATCACATTGAACAAATGTACTGCTGATCGGTAAGCTTCTTCGATAAATTGGTGCGCTTCTTCGGGGTCATCTGCCATGCCGTCCATAAGCAGTTTTAGGAAGCCTAGGATGCCGTTGAGGGGGGTGCGGAGTTCATGAGAAGTATTAGCAAGAAATTGACTTTTAAGTTGGGAAAGAGCCACGGCTTCGGCGCGAGCCTGTTCTAATTCTTGGTAAAGTGTAGCGTGGGCGATCGCACTGCCGACTTGAGCGACTAACTCGCGGGCGAATTCGAGTTCGACAGGACTCCATTTCGGGGAACTGCCGCAGCGGTGCAAACATATCAGTGCATTGGGTTGGTCTTCATAGGAGGTAGCTGCTACGAGCACGGAATGGCGGTGGAAGGGATCGGTGGCGGGGGAGGCGTAATCGACTGCTACTGGTTTTAAGGTGGCTAAAGTTTGAATCCACCCTGGCTGTTCGGCTGCGCGCAGTTCTACTCCCAGCATAGAAGAGTAAGCTTCTTGGCGGTATTCAGCTACTACTTTAAAAGTTTTCGATTGGAGATTTTCGATTTGAGTTGGGGAAAGCGGGGGCGAGGGGTAGCTAGCTATTGACTGTTGTAATTCGGCTGCTGCGGCGGTCGAATTTTGCTGATTTTCGGAGGCAAGGAAGGGGGATTTTTCGAGATTTTCGCTGTCTTTTTTGTAGGAACAGATGATGCAGCGACTCGCGTTTAAAACTTGACCCAAACTGTTAACAGTTTGCTGCCAAATGGTGGCTAAATCGAGGGTTTTGTGCAGGTTTTGAGCGATTTGGGAGATGATTTTACGGTCGATTTCCGAGTAGGGAGGGAGCGAGCGACCGGGGATGCGGCTCGCTGGAAGCGACATTTGTTGACGGCCGTCCAAGGGGGATGGCAAAGCTCGATAGAGCATGAATTCTGGGGAGTCTGGCCGTCTGTCTGTGGGTTTGTCAGACAGCAGCCTTCCCATAACTAAGACTTTTGTAGCTTTGCCGTTTGAGTCGATCGCCGGAGTGAGTGTCAAATCGAAGAGAAAATATTGTCCGGCGTGGGAAAATGGATAGCTGAACCGTTGCGGTACGAGGGTTTCGAGCGCCCGCCGCAGGATATCGAGATAAGGCGCGGGGGGGATGGGTTGCAGGGTTTCGCTGAGGGGGCGATCCTCTTCGAGGGCTTCGCTAACGACAATTTGTTCTGCTGTAAGGTTGTACTGTTCGGCTTTTTGCCAGTAAAAAGATAGATATCTACCCCTTGCGTCTTGGGTAAATACTAATTCTGCCCCTAACTCTTGAAAAAAAACTGTAGAGGCGAGGCTCGATCGCCGAAAATCTGTGTTAGAGTCCATCAGAGTAGGGGATGAAAGTAGTTCGGATTTTGGAGTCTTGAGTTTTGAATAAATATCTCAATACTCCCCATTGTTTGATGCTTCTACTGTTAATTTTTGAGTTATTAATCAATTAAAAAGTTGTTGGCTTTTTAATTAAAACATTAATCGCTCAAAACTCACAATTAGCACAAATTTTAGGCTTCTATTATTGAGTATTGAGTGATTAATGAACTCAGAAAACATTTATTATTTAATTCTGAACTCAACTCAAAACTAAAAACTATTCGTTCTCAGCCGTTTTGGGTAATTTAAAGATAAAAATTAAGATTGAGAAATTAGGAATCTGCACCGATTAACTATCAAATGTGAAAATTACGCCAAAATATGAGGCTGCGAACCACCACCTCGAATAGTTCCGAGGTTGTGATTTAGCCGAGTTCACTCGCCCACCACTTGTAGCTTTCGCCGCGAAATCTGCAGGATATCGCCCGCGCGATCGAAATTTCATTGCCAGAAACTTTACAGCCTGCAGATTTGCGCGCGCCGTCTGGGGCGAGAGTACCTCAGTCGTTCCACTCACCACGGGGCGGGACTGGGGGGTTGCGGCGTAAACTCAGAGCCAGCTCGTCTTCGCGGCGCTCGCCTCTGAGCCACTGCTTGATTGCTGTTTCAATGACTTTGCTGGGGTCATTCGTCAAGTGCTTAATTTGGTCTAGCAGTTCAGGATCGATATGGATGGACAGTTCGACTTTTTCTGACGAACTGTGGGATGGTATTCTTGATTCGCTCATAGTTAAAAAATCCTAGTTTTAATTCTTAAGTTTCAATTCTTTTGATGACAACCGACTGGACTAGATATTGGCAGTCCCTGATTTGCACCCAACCTTTCCTCAACCGCTTAACCGCTTTCTGTACAATGAGAGAGAGAAAAGTTTGTTCCTTTTGGGTGTCCGGGCTCGATCGGACACTTGAAAGGCTAATAACTGATACTCTTGAGGTTTGCCTCAGTTGTGGTTTCATCTCAATCCCAGTAAGAGGTTGAAGTAAGCACTCTACTCTTGCTTGTGTAATCATACAACAAAAAGTATCCTTTGCCGATTAGCTCTTCGATAAAAAACATGACTAACGTCCCTGTATCTCGCATTCGTAATTTTTCGATTATTGCTCACATCGACCACGGAAAATCGACCTTGGCCGATCGCCTGTTGCAGGCGACTGGGACTGTGCAGGCACGGGAGATGAAGGAGCAGTTTTTAGACAATATGGATCTCGAACGCGAACGCGGCATTACGATCAAGCTGCAAGCGGCTCGGATGAATTATACTGCCAAGGACGGTCAGGAGTACGTGCTGAATCTGATCGACACTCCCGGACACGTGGACTTTTCTTACGAGGTGTCGCGATCGCTCGCTGCTTGCGAAGGGGCGCTGCTGGTGGTAGACGCATCTCAAGGCGTAGAAGCACAAACCCTCGCAAATGTCTACCTTGCCTTGGGACACAATCTGGAAATTATTCCAGTTTTAAATAAAATTGACCTGCCGGGGGCAGAACCGGAACGGGTAAAAGGGGAAATTGAAGAAATTATCGGTCTGGACTGTAGCGGGGCGATTGAGGCTTCGGCTAAGGAAGGAATTGGTATAGATGAGATTTTGGAGTCGATCGTCGAATTGGTGCCGCCGCCGCAGGATACTGTTGACAAACCGCTGCGGGCGCTAATTTTTGATAGTTATTACGATCCTTATCGCGGGGTAATTGTGTATTTCCGGGTGATGGACGGAAGTGTCAAAAAGGGCGATCGAGTTTTGTTGATGGTTTCGGGTAAGGAATATGTCATCGATGAATTAGGCATCCTTTCACCGACTCAAGTTCAAGTAGACGAACTGCACGCGGGGGAAGTTGGTTATCTGGGCGCGGCAATTAAAGCCGTAGCTGATGCTCGCGTTGGCGATACGATTACTTTGGTCAAAAAGCCGGCACCGGAGCCTTGGCCGGGTTATACAGAGGCAAAGCCGATGGTTTTTTGCGGCTTGTTCCCGATCGATGCTGACCAATTTCCCGATTTGCGGGAAGCTTTAGAAAAACTCGAACTCAACGATGCGGCGCTTTCTTACGAACCAGAAACTTCGAGTGCGATGGGATTTGGTTTCCGCTGCGGTTTCTTGGGTTTGCTGCACATGGAAATTGTGCAAGAAAGACTGGAGAGAGAATACAATTTGGATTTGATTGTTACGGCTCCTTCTGTGGTTTATCAAATCACAACAATTAAAGGAGAAGTGTTAACAATTGACAATCCCAGCCACTTGCCCGATCCTCAGTATCGGGAGAAAATTGAGGAACCTTATGTGCGGGTAGAAATGCTGTCGCCAGAAACTTATGTGGGCGCGCTGATGGAACTGTCTCAAAGTCGGCGGGGCATTTTTATGGATATGAAGTATCTGAGTCAAGGCCGAACTACGCTGGTTTACGAGTTGCCTTTGGCGGAGGTGGTGACGGACTTTTTTGACCAGATGAAATCGCGATCGCGCGGTTATGCGAGCATGGAGTATCACCTCATCGGTTATCGCGAAAATCCGTTGGTGAAAATGGACATTTTAATTAATGGCGATCCGGTTGATGCTTTGGCGATGATCGTACACCGCGATAAGGCTTATAATGTGGGCCGCGGGTTGACAGAAAAACTCAAGGAGTTGATTCCTCGCCATCAATTTAAGGTTCCTATTCAAGCGACAATTGGCGCGAAGGTGATTGCTTCGGAACACATTCCGGCTTTGCGGAAGGATGTGTTGGCGAAGTGTTACGGCGGTGATATTTCGCGGAAGAAAAAGTTGCTGCAAAAGCAGGCGAAGGGTAAGAAGCGGATGAAGTCTGTGGGTACTGTGGATGTGCCGCAGGAGGCTTTTATGGCTGTGCTGAAGCTCGATCGAGATTCGTAATCTGTATGTAGGGATTTTGTTGGGAACAGGCAAGATGCCTGTTCCACCTGGGTAATAATTATCGATTAATAGTTAGTATTGATTATAAAACCAAATTAATTTATATCAAATATATTCTCACCCATGCTGAGTAGGATAAAGAGAAATGGAAAAATGACCCTTACTTTTAATCCAGATAAGTACAAAGAGTTATTGTCTCAGTACCAGCCGGAAATAATTAGAAATGAAGCGGATAATGAGAAAGCTCTCGCTATTGTGGAAGAGTTGATGCACCAGCGCGATCGCACTCCTGAAGAAAATGAGTTATATGAATTGCTGATTGCATTGATTGAAAAATTTGAGCAGGAATATTACGCACCAGGAACCACAGCAACGCCTCATTCAATACTGCTGTTTTTGATGGAACAAAGAGAGTTACAACCTGCTGATTTGGTAGGAGTCATTGGCTCTGAAAAAAGAGTGTATGAAGTGGTTAATGGCGATCGAGATATTGGTAAAGAGTTGGCATTGATTCTGGGGAGTTTTTTTCATGTAGAGCCGAGTTTGTTTTGTAATTAAGGGAAGTGAGATTAAGAGCGATCGCGCTTTTGGGCATTAAGGGCGATCGTACTTTACTCTACTTAATTATTTCCCGGTTGTTGAGCGATCATTTCCTCTACGAACTCTAACAGTTTTCTGAATATATCCACATAGCTGATGATACCTGCCATTGTAAATTGTTCGCCTTGATGGTCTCCAACTAAAATGGCGGTTGGCCTTTCATGCCCATCTACAAATTTACCTATTAAGGTTTTTATTGGGCAATTTGGCTCCACTGTGTTTTTATCGGATACTTTGGTCATCATTTGACCCAGAGGATAATCACACAAATCCTCATAAAGAAGGTGATGTTCTAGCGTGGCAACAGCAATATCATCTACAATACCTGTTACTATGTTTCCATCTTTTACTGTGGTGATAGGTATGTGTGTAAACAAACCGCCGAAAGTAAACATTGCATCTTGTAGGCACTCAATTTGAGTCAGGGTGATTACTTTTGCAGTCAATACATCATGGGCTGTATAGTTGAGCAAAAATGCGTTGATCCCTATCCCATCGCGTATGATTCTGAGAGCATCCACATAGGAAAAAGTTCCTACAACTCGATCCCCAGCATCCAAAATAACCAACGTTCTATTGCGTCTAGAATTTTCATCCCTACGAATCAATTGTTTAATGGCTTCTTCTAAAACTTCAGTCCATACAATAAACGCAGGTTTAAGATCAAAGTCAAAAACTTCTCCGACAGTTTTTTTACCCATTTCTTTATTAGCATCATGAAGCTGAGTCATGTCGAAGCCTTTCTCAATCAGATACTCTATCGGTAATTTAGTGTTTCGAGGTGTTAGAACTTTGGCAACATCAACCAGACTCACTACTCCTACCAGCTTTCCAGTCTTCGCATCCAAAACTGGCATCGTTCTGATTTTAAAGCACTCCATCTTACCAGTTAGATGAGCAATCGTATCAGTGGTTTTTACAGTTTTTACTTTTTTGGAATCTCCAAGACCTTTTAAGATTTGATTGAGCGGTGTTTGCAAAAGTTGAGTAAAGGGTATTTCGGGCATTGTTTTAATCTCCTGTGATTTTTTAGTTAGATACTTTAAGAACAGTTATTTGATAAACTGTAGGATAGTTCTTGGCGTTATAACCATTTTGGGAATTTGGCTATCGGAACTATCCATAAGAACAGAAACTTCTGTGTCTGATTCCAGAAAATTCCTAATAACGTCCTTGAGATTATCGGTAGGTTGAACGAGATGTAAGCTACTTAGTGGCTGCATAATGTCTCCTAAAGGTGTATTCATTAAGTGGTAGTACATCGGATGCGCTAAAATACTAATTTGCTCTCTATTCAGCAATCCTAAAAATTTTTTATCCACATCACATATTAGGATTTGTTCTATGGGCAAATAGTTGATTGCATAGAGCGCCGATTCTAACGTATCCTCTGGCAGCAATGTATATAGCTGATCCAGAGAGGTTTTTGTTGAGGACATCTTCTCGAAAAGATTTTCTACTGTTGATTCCTCCAACAAGCGGTCATTTCTAAGATACTCTAAAACTCCTTGCCAAGTAACTACACCTACAATGGTTTTATCTTCATTCAAAATAGGTATAAAAGTCTGGTCATCTGGTGTTCTATAAAGTTTGCCAAACTCATCAAAAACATAATCAATTTGTTTCTTTTTTTGAAAAAAACAGTAATTCTTATCTAGGCTAAAGACTTCACCGATTGTTTTTTTTCCTTGACTCAAAATCAACTCAGTGGCTTGACCTATTTTGGTCGTTTTATGTCTGTATTTAAAAGGCACATTTTGTAATTGAGGCGTAAATTCAAGGGAAACTGATAAACTACTCACAATTCCTAAAAATTTCTCCTCATCATCCGTAACGATAATATCGCTTGGATTCAGTAATGTTACCAAAGAGATTGCCTGTGCCAATGTCTCCGAAATCTTAATGCTACAAAAGTCATCACTGATAACTTTGGCGTCTTCAAAGCTAGTGGTTAATAAATCAGGATTGTGCAACATTTTTAGCCTGTTTAGCCTTTCAAAAATAGGTGACCGATTTGTAGGATATTCTAAGGTAATTGTTTCTTCCGAGCACTGTTTGATATCGCTAGGAGTCTTTAGAAAACTTTCTAATTTTTCCAAAAACTCTTGTATTAAAGATTTAATTGTGTTAAGCATTCCTTCCTGTTTCAGACAAAATCTCTAAAAGTTTTTTTAAATCTTGGGGGTCGCTGATATCTGCATAATCAGCAATGTCTTGCTCGTTCCCTTTCAGAAAGCCGATCAAATGACTGTCTGCTACAAACCTTTTACATTCTGGATATTTACTCAGCGCTTCTTTTGCAGCTTCAGTGCTCTGCCTCCGAGCATCTATTATTTCTTTTAGATGCCCAATTAAATGATAACTTTTGTTGAGCAAGGCATCATAAAGTTCGGGAAAATTCATTTGAATTAAAAGAACCTTGGCAAGTTTAGGAATCATTTTTTCATCTGCTACATTAAGTGAGATAGCTAGACTTCTAATTAGCGCCCAGGCAATAACAAACTGTTTAGTCTTGCGAAAATTTCCTTTCGTTGCTGCCAAAGTCATTGTCCACATTGTAGCATCTATGGGATAGGGCTTGCCAGCCACTAACTCGTTTAGTTCATTCTGCAAAACTTGCGTCACTTGCTTTGAATTCTTTTCGGGCAAAAAGAAATTAAGCTGAATCATTTTTTCTATGTACTCTTTGCCAGTTACATTCAAATCTTTGTATCGTTGTTTAACTGCTTGTTCAATAACTCTCTTGTCCAGCCCTATAAAGAAAACACAATTAGCATTGTCAAGGTAAAGTTTCAGAGATTCTAAAACAGTCAGGGCATTTTCTGGCAAGCACCGATCTAGGTCATCGATAAAGATTACCAACCGGCCATTTTCTCCGACATATTCCTTAACTACCTCTCGAAACTGGGCTTCAAAACTGTTAATGAATAAATAGGGGTCAGTATCTAACTCTAAATCATTTACCTGATTTTGTTCTTGATTTTCCTTGGCTCTTCCACCTAAATTTCTCAGAGCCTTGAAAATTTCAAGTGGATTGACACCGTACATCTGTGATTGAAGGGCTGCTCCTAGTAAGTGTTCTCCTACTTGCAAAATACACTGACTAGCGTTATAACGACTCGCTAAATTATTACATTTTTCTTTAACTATAGCTCTTTGAGAATCTTCGGCCATTTCCCGCAATATTGTTTGAATGAGGGCGTTTCTGATGCCGTGTGTATCATCATACTTCCAAGGATTAAACCAAATAGTTTTAAAGTTATTTTTATCAAAATTATGCAAGTGAGACTCAAACTCTTCTACTCCGAAATTTTCAGTATGGTTTTCAAATTTTCTTTCGATACAACGCATGAGAGTGGTTTTTCCACTTCCCCATGAGCCAAAGATTCCTACTGTAAATGCTCCTTCATTACCGGTTGTTGCTTTTACAGCTATTTTACCTAGCTCTTGTGCATAAAGCTCAAAATTGAGACTAGGCTCTTCGTTGGGTTTATCATTGTAGTTATGGGACATATTTTTTTAATTGTTATTCGTACAAAAGTAAGGTTAACTGTCAGGAATCTGCGTTTAAAATCTCAAGCTTACCTCCTTCATTGCCCCCCTTGAAAAGGGGGAAACGGAAAGCAAGCTATTGCGGAAGTTCTAAATGTTTTTTTTCAGATCATCTACAACTTCTTTCAGCGCACCTGTGACTGCTTCCATCGACATAAAACCATTGATTATTTCTAACTTTTTTCGATCGCCATAGAACTTAATCAAAGGGGCTGTTTCTTCGTGATAACTTTGTAAACGGTTACGCAACACTTCTGGCGTATCGTCCGTGCGTCCCTCCTTGATAGCCCGTTCTTTGAGTCGTTCGACTAAAACCGACTCCGGCACCTCAAAACTAATCACACAGTCATAAGATTGTTGAGATACTCCGATTAATAATTCATCTAGCGCATCGGCTTGAGAAACGTTTCGAGGAAACCCATCTAAAATCCACCCCTTCTTAGCTTCTGGCTTAGTCAGTTGTTCATGTACTATTTCCATGACTACCCGATCGGGAACTAATGCACCTCGATCTATGTATGACTGCGCCTCGACACCGCGTTTCGTTTTATCTTTGCGTTCTTGCCTCAATAACTCGCCGGTTGATATGTGGAGTGTTCCTAGATTCTTCCCCAAAATACTGGCTTGTGTTCCTTTTCCTGCCCCTGGAGGGCCTAAGAATATTAAGCGCATTGTTTTTCCTTTTGTTGGATCTAGATGTATCTGAAAAAATGACTTGCTAGCCTGTATTTGTCTATCGGACGATCGCCCTAACTTTTATGCAAAAATCAGGTAGGGATTACACAAGCAAAAGTCTTGCATAGCAAAGCTTTCGCCGATCGCACTCACAAACACGAACTTCTTTCCAACAAGGCCTGTTGCAGCCTCCTGTTTATATATCAGGGGCTAATCCATAAAATTATGCAAAACCCAGAAAATAAATTAAAAAAATTACCGGCAGTGGCCGAAACCAGAGTCAAAGCGAGAAATTTACCAAAGTTCAGCCCTACTCCCCTGTCCGATCGCTAACTGTAGTCAGTAATAGCTCAAAAGCCCTCCCACCAAGTTTTTGACTTGTAACTTGCACCCTTTGCGCTTTAGCCTACACTTATCATACGCTAGCTGAGTCTGGTAATAACCTGACACTCATCAGGAGTTATGTTAGAATTCCATCAGGAAATTTAGAGACACCCATCTATGGCATCCACAAACGATCGCTTCGTCGAGGCAGAAAGCCGCTGGGACTTAAAAACTCTGTACTCGGACTTGGCCGCCGTTAAGGGAAAGCCTCTCACCCCCGTAGAAAAGCTGCATCTGCGGGGGTTGCTTTGTGGCTTCAGTCCCGCTGAAATCGCCGAAAAGCTGAAAAAGAATCCCAAGGGTGTTGAAACTGACCTGTGTGCCTCTATTTATAAATACGTTAAAGCCTTTGTGGGTAAAGGCATTGAAAAAATAGAAAATTGGAGAAATATTACAGAATGGCTGGAGGATGCTGGATATAAAACTCCGTCGTCTGCTAACTTGCCAGTCAGTAATTTGTTACCAGAAAAGAGCATAGTTAATATAAGTAATATAAGTATTGAAAAAAATCAAATAGTAATTGTTGTCAAGCTCCAAATACCTACATCACTAGATTCAGAACTGCCAATACAAAATCTAGACATCAACGATAACAACGGTAACTAAAATTTTGCCACAAATCAACAGATTGGTAGGGTGTAGCGACTAAAATCAGGAAGGGCGATCGCACCTTTACCCGATCGCGCGGGGCGATCGCACTTCTCTTGTGCTAGGATTCAATGAGAGCGTCAGTCACTAAAAAACATGGCAACAATTACCCTTCAAATTCCAGACGAACTGGCTCAACGTCTAGAACCTCTGCAAAATCGCTTGCCCGAACTGCTTTGGCAACTTCTAGAACTCACTAAAAAGCCCGCAACTCTTTGAGATTTTGGCGATCGATTATGACCATCAAAGAACAACTTCTCCAAACCATTGAAACACTGCCTGATGACTTGCTAGCACAAACCCTACAATTCATCCAAACCCTTCAGAATCCCATTCACAAAACTCCAGGAATTTGTGGCGGTGCAGCGCGAATTCGCGATACCCGCATTCCCGTCTGGACGATTATCGCCTACCAACAACAGGGCGCAACTGAATCCGAACTTCTCTATAATTATCCAGGACTCACCCTTCAAGATTTGCAAGCGGTTGCGAACTATTACCAACACAACCGAGAAGAAATCGAGCTGTGGCTTGCTGAAAATGAGTAACTAAAAATGCTAAAGTTTTACTCGAATGAAAACTTTCCGATCGCAATGGTTGATTTACTGCGAGCGCGTGGCTATGATGTTTTGACATCCTATGAAGCTGGACAAGCCAATCAAAAAATTCCCGATGATGAAGTCTTGATGTACGCGACAAATGCAGGGCGAGTAGTCATTACAGAAAATCGTCAAGATTTCATCAATCTCCATTCTACAACCTCAAATCATGCAGGAATTGTAATTTGTAAAGCCGATCGAGACTATGCAGGCAAAGTGCAGGTACTTCATGAATTTTTCACCCAAGATACACAGCCAATGGATAATCGTCTGCTTCGGGTGATGAAACAGAATCTTAAAGGTAGTCAACAGACATTTATACTTCAGGAATACCCAAAGTCTTCTTAAAAATAATCGTGACTTTAACTGCTGCTGAGATTCCACCGCGATCGGATAGCGATACTGTATAATTCTAATTCCCGTCGTCGCAGTTAGTCGATCGCGACTAAGGCCAAATAAACCGGGTTTCTCGGAAAAATATTTGCTTGCTCAACTTTATCTACGAATAAACCAGGTTTCTAGCCTCTGACAAGCGAATTTCAAAGGTGGTACCCGCCACGTGATTTATCCGTGGAATCAATCCAAAATCTAAAATCTAAAATCAGAAGAGCCCCCGCATTTATCTCGCGCAAGTCAATTCTTTAATCTAAAATCTAAAATCTAAAATCGATTGACGCGCGTCAGCCCTGTTTACATAAACTGGATTAACCTATTCTCAAACAAGCCCGTGAAGCGTAGCCATACCTAGGGAATCAGCCTTTTCTTAGATAACTCAAGACAGAAGCGATCGCCTCACCAATCACAACAAACAAACAATTAATACCTATTAACTCAAAAGTGAATTATTGTCAACAGTATTTTTGCGAAAATATTGAAGCTTCACTAAAAATTGCTAGCTGACATTTGCGAATTATAGCACTTTGTTCAAAGTATTGGCAAATGCTAAGTTAATTAAAGATTTAATAAAGGTGACGCATAAGTCTTTACATTGTCGATCGCAATTTTGTTATTCTATTAGTAAGTTTCATTCTAGCGACTGAATTTTTGTACTCCAGTCCTACCCCTAAACAGAACGGCAGTTTCCACAATGAGAATTTTAGTCACAGGCGGTGCAGGTTTCCTCGGTTCCCACCTAATCGATCGCTTAATGGCCCAAGGACATGAGGTAGTCTGCCTGGATAATTTTTACACCGGGACTAAACGCAATATCCTCAAATGGCTGGACAACCCGTATTTTGAGCTGATCCGCCACGACATCACGGAACCGATTCGGTTAGAGGTAGATCAGATTTACCATCTAGCTTGTCCCGCTTCCCCCATACACTATCAGTACAACCCTGTCAAGACCATTAAAACAAACGTCATCGGCACGATGAATATGTTGGGATTGGCCAAACGGGTAAAAGCAAGATTCTTTCTCGCTTCCACTTCCGAAGTGTACGGAGATCCTGACGTACATCCGCAAACAGAAGATTATCGCGGCAACGTTAATTGTATAGGAATTCGGAGCTGTTACGACGAAGGCAAGCGAGTAGCTGAAACCTTATCTTTTGATTACCACCGTCAAAATGGTGTAGACATTCGAGTTGTGCGAATCTTCAATACCTATGGCCCGCGGATGTTGGAAAATGACGGCAGAGTAGTGAGCAATTTTATTGCTCAAGCTTTGCGAAACGAACCGCTGACTGTATACGGCGACGGTTCCCAAACACGGAGTTTTTGCTACGTTTCTGATTTGGTGGAAGGATTTATTGGTTTGATGAATAGCGACCAAATCGGGCCGATGAATTTGGGGAATCCCGGCGAATACACTATATTGGAACTGGCACAAAAAATTCAAAACACGATTAATCCAGGGGCAGAAATTATCTTTAAACCGCTGCCGGAAGACGATCCAAAACAGCGACAACCGGATATTACTCGTGCTAAAACTTGGTTGGGGTGGGAGCCAACTGTGCCGCTGGATCAAGGTTTAGAGTTGACTATAAAGGATTTTCGCGATCGCATTGAGGGAAACCAAAAGTAGAAACTGGGGATTGGTAGGGGCAAACCCCCCGTGGTTGGCCCAGAGATTGGTAGGGGCAAACCCCCCGTGGTTGCCCTCTAGGGGTAGGCACGGGGGACACTACCCCTACAAGCTGTTTTTTCCTTCTCTCCTAGATAACTAAAGCCTTCTCCCTTCTTCCTTCTTCTTTCAACATCCCATCTGATTTTTTTACTAGCTTTGAGGAGATTTCTATGCAGGTTTGTGTCATCGGTACAGGATATGTTGGCTTAGTCACAGGCACTTGTTTGGCCCACATCGGCCACCACGTGATTTGCGTAGACAACAACGAAGAAAAAGTTAAATTAATGAAGTCGGGACAGTCGCCTATTTTTGAACCCGGACTGTCTGAATTAATGTCCTCTGCATCTGCATCTGGCAATCTAGAATTTACTTCGGATTTAGCAGCAGGAGTGTCTCACGGGGATATTTTGTTTATTGCCGTGGGGACGCCTCCTTTGCCTACAGGGGAAAGCGATACTCGCTACGTGGAAGCGGTTGCTCGTGGAATTGGAGCTCACCTCGACGGCGATTACAAAGTAATCGTAAACAAATCGACAGTGCCCATCGGTTCGGGAGATTGGGTGCGAAGAATTGTACTAGACGGTTTGGCGGAACGTCAAAAACCTCACAGCGGTGATGGCGCTACTGGTGAGGAAGTAGCAGCAAAAACAGGTGTTCAATTTGATGTGGTTAGCAACCCGGAGTTTTTGCGGGAGGGCTGTGCTGTTTTCGATACTTTTAATCCCGATCGCATTGTTCTCGGTAGCAACTCTCGGCGGGCTATGGATATGATGCTACAGTTATATCGGCCGATTGTCGATCGCAAGTTTGCAGAAAATCAGTCTTTGCCGGAAGTTCCTGTGGTGATGACTGATATCAGTTCAGCGGAGATGATTAAGTACGCAGCTAATGCTTTTTTGGCTACGAAGATTAGCTTTATTAATGAAGTTGCTAACATTTGCGATCGTGTCGGCGCAGATGTTACTCAAGTTGCCCGAGGTATCGGTTTAGATTCACGGATTGGCAACAAGTTTCTGCAAGCTGGCATTGGTTGGGGCGGTTCTTGTTTCCCCAAAGATGTCTCAGCTTTAGTTCACACTGCTGACGATTACGGCTACGAGGCGCATTTGCTGAAAGCGGCGGTGGAAGTTAACGAACGCCAGCGGTTGATTGCTATTGAAAAGTTGCAGCACGTTTTGAAGATTCTCAAAGGTAAAACAGTCGGACTTTTGGGTTTAACATTCAAGCCGGATACTGACGATTTGCGAGATGCTCCTTCGCTGAATTTAATCGAGAATTTGAATCGGTTGGGAGCGAAAGTTAAAGCTTACGATCCAATTGTTTCTCAAACTGGGATGCGTCACGGTTTGTCGGGGGTTTTGGTAGAAACTGACCCGGAAAGGTTGGCAGACGGTTGCGATGCTTTGGTATTGGTGACTGACTGGGAACAGTTTCGCAATTTAGATTACGATAAAATGGCGAAGTTGATGAATCATCCGGTGATGATTGATGGCCGCAATTTCTTAGACAAGAAGGCTTTAGAAGAGGCTGGTTTCCAATATGTGGGGATTGGAAGGTAAAGAAGATTTTTGATCAAAACCTCTATCCCGTAGGGTGCGCTTCGGCGCACCTTACATTTATCTTGCTGGTGGCCAACAATTGCGGGTTTACCCGCCCCGCCTGCTTTAAAAATTCTCCATCAATGCTTTTTCTTGAGCGTAAACATCTCGTAGCTGTTGCAGCGCTGAGGCAGAAATTACCGATTTCACTGTAGCGACTAATTTACCCCACTCAAGCAAGCTGTCCACTGAAACAGCCGCTTTGAAGTTGTACGTATAGAATTTAGTCCAAAATTCAGGTGCTTGTGTCCGTTTCCAGCGTTTGTACCATGCGACAAAATCTTGAACACAGGGCGGTTTTACTTCTAGGATTGGCGGAAAATCGGCGTAGCTGACAAATCGACTGAGGCCTTTGGCATGAACATACACCACGTTGTGGCAGCAATCGATCCGGTATATCTGTTCGGGTGATATGTTGAACAGGAGTGCCACTGTTTCTTCGGTGACAAATCTCGATCGCGGATTGACGATCGACGATTTGTGAATAATTTTTGATTCGCCGATCTCTGACGATCTTAACTGATTCTCTGATCTCATTGTAGTTGCATCTGGTGGTGGTAGCTAAATCTATCTCTGCTAAGTGCGATCGACAGAAATTATCGGTCGGGATTAATTATAACGGGCGATCGTCTTTAGTTTCGTTGACTCCCCCGCAAAACGGAGACAAGCCCCGACTTCTGCCATGAGAGGCGCAAAATTTTCGACCAACGTTCAAGCTCCCAGATTCATCTTTAGAGTCAATCTAAAATCTAAAATCTAAAATCCAATGACCGGGGCGATCGCTTTTTGATATATTATACTAAATCCAAAATTTTGTAAATAGTGAATATGAGCAAAGGCTTAGTAAGGTTGCGGGTTCGAGAGTTGGCTGCCGAGAAGGGATGGACGCTCAAGGAAGTTGCGGAGCGATCGGGCGTGGGCTACAGTACGATTAGCAATTATGCCCGTTCTCAGGGGATGGCAATGGTTGACTTTGCAGCAGTTCACAAGCTGGCTCGAACTTTTGATGTGATGATTGAGGATTTCGTGGTAATCCTCGAAAAATAGTTGAACGTTTTGCCTAAATTCAAGGTTGTAGCGATCGACTTTTGATGTGACGATCGAAGTTTTGATGTGATGATTTCAGCATAGGTCGATCGCCCGCAACCAAAGTCGATCCCCTATCATTGAAATAACCCGCTTGCAGCCTGAAATTAGGAGAACCGTCAAATGCTATAGCAATCCTAAATGAATTTCTATATCTAGAGCAATCCTAAATAATTTTCTTTGTGTAAGTATATTGACGTATTTTGGGGAAATCAAATTTATGTTCCTTAGTAAAAAAGTCAAATAAAAATTTGACAATCTTAAAAGACCTACATAAATACCAATACTTTCTTAAAAATTTTTTAGCTTGTAACCAAATATCTTCAACGGGATTCTGTTGGGGAGCATGGGGAGCAAATAAAATACAAGTAATTGACCAATTCTCAGGTTATTTGTCACCATTTAGTTCTAATAAAAAGTCTCTAAAATCTCCCTATTTATGATAACTAGCTCCCTCCCAAATCAAGATAATCTTGCGATTTTTATATTTATTTTGTAAGTCTTTTATGAATTTAAGTGGTGATTTTCCATCACCAGATGGATGGCTCTGAATATGGAATTATTTGCTTTGATAATTGAGGACGCCAAAATAAGTTTGTCTATCTTTTTCATTGGTAATTGGGCAGAAGTGTTGAATGATAGGAAAAGATTGCTAAAATTAGCCCAACAATGTATAATTGCAGAGTTATAAATTATTA